>DAISVW010000446.1:0-2271 GCA_036826695.1 Aestuariivirga sp. | reverse complement strand
TGAGCGGCCCTGCGCCGACAATCCTCATGCCTGAAGCGCCTCATTTTTGAGGTGCCGGACCTTGGCCGCGCCCATGCGAGTAGCCAATTTGGCGGCGGGCGGCCTAGCATGTTGGCGTGTTCAACGAAACAGGGACAAGGTGAACAGATGGCAGCGTCAACGCAAGCAGGGCAGGCTGGTTTCATGGGTTTCTATCGAAACACCTTCATTCCCGAGCATCAGCATCCCGCAAATATCCTTCTTCATGTTTTCGGCGTGGCAGCGAGCGCAGCACTGGTTGTGTTTGCGGTGTATTCGGGCCAGTGGGCGTGGGCTCTGCTTTATCCGGTCGTTCACGCCGCCCCGGGCTTGATCGGTCATCGGCTCTTCGAGCGCAACGCTGAAGTCGGGGACGTCCGTCTGGATCGAACGGACCATCCGCTCTGGTGGTTCATCATTGGCAATCACCTGATGTTCCTGGATGTTTTGTTCGGTGGCATGCGCTGGATCTTCACGCTGCTGTCCGCATGCGCAATCGCCTTGAGTATCGGCGCCATTCAGCTTCAGGCCGGCGAGACAACACTGCTGGCTCGGGTGTGGTCACTGGTGGCCGAGCGTCTCGGTTCGCTGTAGGGGAACCGGGGTTGCCTCAGACACCGTGCGAAGGCTTCACCGAACTGTGAAAGAAGCCGGTGTCTGCACCTGATCTTTCGAACTTGATGGTCGGAGCGCGGCTAGACGCTCCGGTCTTGCCGGCAGAGTGCGTGAGCCCTACGGTGCAGGTTTCCAGCATCCAAAGGTCGAACATGCACATCAGGGAAATCTGGCGTTATCCGGTGAAGTCCATGGGCGGGGAGCGCCTGACACAGACCCATCTCGCCAAGGGCGGCATTCCCCATGATCGTGGCTGGGCGGTGCGCGACGAGAGCGACAAGACGATCCGCGGCGCAAAGCACTTCGGTGCCCTGATGAGCTGCAGCGCGCGTTACCTGGTGGATACGCCTGCGGATCCCGTCCCGAAGGCCGAGATCACCTTGCCCGATGGGCGCACGCTCTGCACGGACGACCTCAAGATCAACGCCGCGCTGTCCGAGCTTTGCGGGCGGGCGGTGACACTCTGGGCGTTGCAACCGCGCGAGCAGGAGAAGCATTATCTCGCTGCACCTGTTGCTGACGTTGAAGCCTATCTACGAGAGATCTTCGGGCTTGAACCGACGGAGCCCCTGCCGAACCTGGGCGCGTTTCCTCCTGACGTGCTGCAGGAGATCTCGCTCTATGCTTCGCCGCGTGGAACCTACTTCGATGCCTTCCCGGTCAACGTCCTGACCGAGGCCTCTTTGCGCTATCTCCAAAGCCTGCTTCCGGACTCCAAAATCGATGTTCGGCGGTTCCGGCCGAACTTCCTGGTGGCGGACGGCAGTGACCTCGCGAAGCCGCTGGAGTTCGACTGGATCGGCCGCGAAGTGAGCCTGGGTGCTGCGCGCATCGCAGCCGTCATGCGCTGCCCGCGCTGCATCATGACAACCCGCGCGCAGGAAGGCGTCGGGCAAGACCTTCCCCGCGACGGCGCGATCATGCGCACGCTGGTGCGGACGACGCAGCAGAACCTCTCGATTTACGCGACGGTGAGCCAGGCAGGTCACGTTGCGGTCGGTGATCCGGTGGTCGTGAACTGAGTGGATCCTGCATCGCATAGGCGACAGTTGCGGGCAGGATGCCCGCGCTCCCGGGGTTTCTCACTGATCTGGGTCAAAAGCTGCCCTCGTTCGGCCAAGTATCCTCAGCCCGTCAACGAGGAGTGAGCCCCCATGAAAATTCTCTGTGTCTACAGCACGACTGAGGGGCAGACGGCCAAGGTCATGGACTTCGTCGCGTCCCGGTTGCGGGGTGCCGGTAATGAGGTGACGCTGCTTGAGGCGGGGGCTGTCGGGGGGCCTGATGTCACCGCATTTGACGGGGCGATCCTGGCGGGCTCGGTCCATGTCGGCATGTACCAGAAGCCGCTCGTGGAGTTTGCGCGCGTGCACGCGGACTGGCTGAAGCGCGTGCCTTCGGCGTTCCTGTCGGTCTCGCTAGCTGCGGCGGGCAGCGATACGGAGGAGCTGAAGAGCCTCGAGACGATCACGGAGGGGTTTCGGGCCCATACGGGGTGGACGAATGCCGAGATCCACCACGTCGCGGGCGCGTTCCGGTTCACGGGCTACGACTTCTTCAAGGGCTGGCTGATGCGCGTCATCGCCTGGGAGAAAGGCGTGAAGGTGACGCCGGGTCAGGACCTGGAGTTGACCGACT
>DAISVW010000445.1:0-2278 GCA_036826695.1 Aestuariivirga sp. | reverse complement strand
CCTGCTCGGGCGTCAGATCTTTCACCGTCTGGTAGCCCTCCAGCGCCTCTCGGTAGAAGGCTGACGTCGGGTCCTCGCTGTAGGCGGGCGGCGGCGGCAGCGGGCACGAGGCGCCATTCGGCATGGCGAAGCTGCGGTTGTTGCCCCAGCCCGGCAGAAGCGGAAACTGCTGCTGGCGGATGGCGCGGTGGCGAACCCAGCGGCCGGGCGCCTTGTCCAGCTCGTAGTCGAGCGGAAACCCCATGTTCTCTATGACGGCGCCACCATCGCCGGCCGACCAGGCGAGTATGGCGGCCGTCAGCGCCTCGCCATAGGAGAGGCTTCGGGCCGCCACATCGTCAGGAACGCCAGCCAGCGCCTCCGCCTTGAACTTCTTTTCGGCCGCCGCCATCACCCGCTGTCCGGTGGGCCCGGTGTTGCCGAAAAATGCCTTCACCGCGGAGGCCATCACGCAGTGGACGATCACCTGGTCATTGAAACTCTGGCCGGTCCCGCGCTTCGGCAGGCCGGAAAGTCCATTGATCTGACCTTCGAGCGAGACCAGCGACGTCGAGCCGGAGGCGACCGCCTGATAGGCGGCGACCCCGAGATAGGCAAACGCGCGGCTCGCCACCGGGGGCGAATAGGTGGGTGTGTGCCGCACCAGCCGCAAAACCACATGATACCAGCGGCGCAGAACATCGCCGCCGTCCTCAGCCCGGGCCAGCCGCCTAGAGGGCAGAACAATCGCTGCAGAGGCCGCAAGCTGCAGCGCGCGCCGACGGCTGATCGTCATGCCGAGCGCGGCACGCTCAGCGCCTGTCCCATTCTGGCATGTGCCATCGGTTCTCCGTGATCCGGCCCCCGCGCCGCCTCGAGACATGTTGACTCGGCCGCCGCTTTGTCGCAACGTTTTTCTGGACGCCAAACGATAACAACCGTCCAGGGCCGGGGGTTTCCACGCAGTGGCGAAGAGCTGCTGAAGGGAGGCGTCTCATGGAAACCGTTCAGGCCTGGAGGAGGACCCTATATGTTTCGCAAGATCATGACCATGGCGGCCGGCGCGCTGGTGCTCGGCCTGTCCACCCTGTCGGCGGAAGCCGCCGGCAAGAACATCTGCGTATCCTGGAAGACCTTCCAGGAAGAGCGCTGGAAGACCGACGAAGCGGCGATCAAGGCGGTCGTCGAGGCGGCGGGCAACAAATACTTCTCGGCCGACGCGCAAGGTTCGGCCGCCAAGCAGCAGGCTGACATCGAAGGCCTGATTACCCAAGGCTGCAACGTCATTCTGGTCGTCGCCTTCGACTCCGACGCCATCCTCCCGGCCTTCCAGGCCGCGGCTGATGCCGGCGTCAAGATGATCTCCTATGACGTGCTCGTCGAGCATCCGGACGCGCTCTACGTGACCTTCGACAACGTGGGCGTTGGCCGTCTGATGGCCAAGACCATGCTCGAGAAGGGCAAGCAGGAGGGCGATTTCGCCTTCATCAAGGGCGACAAGGGCGACCCGAACGCCACCTTCCTGTTCGAAGGCATCATGGAAGTGCTGAAGCCCAACATGGACGCCGGCAAGATCAAGAACGTCTGCGAAACCTTCACCGACGGCTGGAAGCCGGACGCTGCCCAGAAGAACATGGAGCAGTGCCTCACTTCGGTGAACAACAAGATCGACGCCGTGATCTCGCAGAATGACGGCATGGCGGGCGGCGTGGTTGCCGCTCTCGAGGCCCAGGGCCTCGCCGGCACCGTTCCGGTCACCGGCCAGGACGGCGACAAGGCCGCGCTGAACCGCGTGGCGCTCGGCACCCAGCTGGTCTCGGTGTGGAAGGACTCGCGCGTGCTCGGCAAGTCCGCCGCCGAATTCGCCAACATGATCGCCGACGGCAAGGCCGCGACCGAAATTCCTGGCGTCGGCAAGTTCTCCGGCGGCGCCAAGGGCGTTGAAGTGAACGCCGTGCTGATCGCGCCGAACCCGATCACCAGGGACAACCTGAACGACGTGATCGGCGGCGGCTGGGTGACCAAGGAAGAAGTCTGCGCCGGCGTGGCCGCGGGCTCGGTTGCCGCCTGCAACTGATCTGCCGTTGAATAACGGCATGTCCTGACGCAGCATTGTCCGCGCCACTCCCCCGGGGGTGGCGCGGATTGCGTTTGATGAGAGAAGATGCGCGGTAGTGAGCGCATGGCGACCGATTTGCGTTGAGGGGGCTTCGCGATGGCTGCGACTGATAACACACAATCTCCGTCCATGGCACATGAAGGACCCGTGACGCGGTTTCTGCGAGCCACCGAGATCGAC
>DAISVW010000444.1:0-2282 GCA_036826695.1 Aestuariivirga sp. | reverse complement strand
AGGACCCGACGGCAGCCTTCTTCCGAGAGGCGCTGGAGGTCTACCAGACGGTAAAAGATCTGACGCCCGAGCAGGAGGCGACCGCGCGCTTCTGGTCGGACGATCCGATGCTGTCACCCACCCCGCCGGGGCACTGGATTTCAATCGTGCTCGACATCCTTTCGGACGAGAACGCGAGCCTCGACAGATCGGCCGAGGTGCTGATGCGCCTCGGCGTCGCCGTGGCGGATGCGTTCATCGGCTGCTGGAACGCCAAGTATCAATATGATCTGCTGCGGCCGGTCACCTACATCAAGAAGCTGATCGACCCCAAGTGGGAGCCCGTTCTGATCACTCCGCCATTTCCGGAGTATCCGAGCGGCCACAGCACCCAGTCGGGTGCTGCAGCCGCGGTGCTGACCGGCCTCTACGGCGGGAACTTCGCATTCACCGACCGCACCCATGAACGCGATGGCCTCGCGCCCCGCAAATTTGCGAGCTTCGAAGAAGCAGCGCAGGAAGCCGGCATCTCGCGGCTCTATGGCGGCATTCATTTCCGTGCCGCCATCGAACAAGGCCTCGCACAGGGCCGCTGCATCGGCCAGCACGCGCTGGCGCTGCGCACGAGGAGTTCAACATGAGAAGGCGGGCGGTTGCGCTCGCCCTCACAGCGCTGACGGTCCAGGCATATGCCGCGGAACAGCCGCAGGTTCCGCGCTTCATCGATGAAACGGCGACGTCGGGCATCGACAGCGTCTATTCAGGCGAGTGGCAATACATGGTGGGCGGCGGGGCCGCGGTGTTCGACTGCAACGATGACGGCTTTCCCGACATGCTGCTGGCGGGTGGCGAGAAGCCGGCGAATTTCTACGTCAACACCGGCAGGCGCGGCGGCCCATTGTCGTTCGCCAGAGAGCAGAGCGGGCTGGAATTCGACGCCGTCACCGGCGCCTATCCCATCGACATCGACAGCGACGGCATCATGGACGTGGTGGTGCTGCGGGTGGGCGAGAACCTCGTCATGAAAGGCGAGGGCCAGTGCCGCTTCTCAAGGGCCAATGAGGCCTGGGGCGTCGATGGCGGCGACGCCTGGTCCACCGCCTTCGCGGCGATCTGGGAGATGGGCGCCAGCGTGCCCAGCATCGCCAGCGGCAACTACATCGACCGCAACGAAGAGCTGGAGCCGTGGGGCTCCTGCACGCCGAACTGGCTGCACCGGCCCGCCGCCGGGAAAAATGGCTTTGCGCCGCCCACGCCGCTGACGCCGAGCTACTGCCCGCTTTCCATGCTGTTCACCGACTGGAGCAACTCCGGCATCGCTGATCTCCGCGTTTCCAACGACCGCGAGTATTATGAAGGCGGGCAGGAACAGATGTGGCACGTGCCGCCGGGCAAAGCGCCGCAGCTCTATTCCAAGGCAGAGGGCTGGCGCTATCTGCGCATCTGGGGCATGGGAATCGCCGCCTATGACCTCGACCACGACGGGTACCAGGAATATTTCCTGACCTCGATGGCCGACAACAAGCTGCAGACCCTGGCCAGCCCGCCCAAGGACGGCTCCGCGCCCAAGCCCTCCTACAAGGATGTCGCCTGGCCGATGGGTGTGACCGCGCACCGGCCGTTCAGGGGCGACGACCTGAATCCGTCGACCGCATGGCATACGGAGTTCCAGGACGTGAACAACGACGGCCGGGTGGACCTGTTCGTGGCCAAGGGCAATGTCTCCGAGATGCCGGACTTCGCCATGAAGGACCCCAACAATCTTCTTGTGCAGGGGCCGGACGGCAAGTTCGCCGAGATGGCGGACAAGGCTGGCGTGGCCAGTATCGCGCAGGCGCGCGGCGGGGCGGTGGTGGATTTCAACCTCGACGGCCTGGTCGATCTGCTGGTGGTCAATCGCAACAGCAAGGCCGAGATCTGGCGCAACGCCACGCCGGATGCCGGCAACTGGGTTCAGCTGCGGCTGAGCGAGGCCGGAACCAACCGCGATGCCGTGGGCGCCTTCGTCGAAATCAAGACCAGCGCTGGCATCCAAAGGCGAGAGATAACGTCAGGTGGCGGCCATGTGTCCGGCCAGGCGGGCTGGATTCACGCTGGCATCGGCGCAGCTGACCAGGCAGAGGTGCGAGTACGCTGGCCGGGAGAGGGCTGGAGCGCGGCCATGGCGGTTCCGGCAAACGGTTTCGCGATCATCGAGAAGTCCGGCCCGGCGGCACGCGCCTTGCAGCCGCCGCGATGATCACGTTAAGCTGATTTCACTTTTGGGCCAATCTCCGTCACTGGAGGGTCATCATGGAAAAGCC
>DAISVW010000443.1:0-2289 GCA_036826695.1 Aestuariivirga sp. | reverse complement strand
GATGCCGGCTTCGATCCGGGTTTCTGTGTCGTCCGAGTCCGCACTCAGGGCAAGTCCGATCAGCATCAGATCCCGGGTTCCGTAGATTCGGTCCAGATCTGACCGAAGATCAATGGTTTCATCACGTTGACCGGTGCCTGCGGGACGCAACACGATGGTCTTGCCGCGCGCACCCAGATACGGACTCGCTACGACGGTGTTGCGGTCATGACTCCCGCCCCACACGTACATCAGAACCCTGATTTCGGGATTTCCGAGAAGCTTCCGGATGCCCAAGTCTTGCGCTTTGGCAGCTAGATCTTGCGGCGCAAAGATGAAGTAGAGCGAGAGATTTCGGTCGTCCCCGCCCTTTTGCGAAAGATCAGTCGGCGGAACACTTGTTCCAACATTCCAACTCCAAGACGCCTTCTTGGCCTGCCATACGTTTTCTGGCAGAGGCCGCCAGAGCAAGGAAACACCTCCGTCCGACTCCACAGAAAGCTGTCGGCCGGACTGACGCCAGTTGTTGCCCCCAAAGACACCAAACTTCTGGTGTGTCCAGCCCTTGAAGACAATGTCTTCTGCAAGGACGCGGCTTGGCAAGGCCGTCATCAGCCCAAGGGCCAGCATGGCGATCATCGGGTAGGTCCTCTCAGAAGAGTTCTGCATGTTTCCCTCATGATTTGCCCGAAACAACGTAACCTATCCTCGTGGAGATTGACCCGCACAGGAGCGACTCGCCACCAATGGTTCAGGCTCGGCGCGCGACGATGTAGACGTTCTATGGCCTGCGCGCACCGTTTTCTTCACCGTTCGTTCGGATCGGCGCGCGGGATTCGAAATACACACGAAGCGGACCTTAATAAAATCAATAGTGTAAAGGCAGAGACGGGTAACCGGGGCAGATTTCCGGGCGCAGGGGAAGTCAAGGCCGCAGTCTTGTGATTCAAGGGGCATGGCCGCAGACCATCTTTGGCCAGGCAGTTCCGGAAGTCTTCATTCCGCAGTCCGCGCGGGCGGCTGCGCTACCCCGACCGGCTTCGCCGCTCGCGCTGGCGCCCAACCCAATCATGCACTAACATTCAGACTGGACCACTCGTTGGGGGCCGGTCAGACTTCGCACCCCACATCAGGCGGTGGCATTACTGACACCAAGGTGATACTCATGCGTTCCATCCGTAATCTTTTCGCCGCTGGCGCCATCGCCGTCTCCGCCCTCGCGCTCTCAGCACAGGCATACGCTGCAGGCCGGTGGCCCCGACGGCTCCAAGGCCGACGAGGCGCTGGCGGCGGTGGGGGCATCGCTGGGATGATGCGTGCGGCGGCCATCGCGCTGCTCTTTTCCGCAGCCCCGGCGCTCGCCTGCGGCTTCGAAGACCCCAGCAACGTGGCCTTCCAGCGCGGCATTCTGAACTTCGCCTTTCCGAAAGCCCTGTGGGTGCAGACGGCGGTCTGGCAGGCGCAGGAGGCGGGCCTCCTCGAGCGTGACCAGAGCCTGGCGGGAAACCGCGCGCTCCTGGGCTTCCGCCGCGCCAGCGATGCGCTCTCCGACGTGGCCCGCCAGCTCGATGCCAGGAACGAGAAGGTGCCGCCCTTCGCCCTGGTGATGATCGGCCCCGTGCTGTGGACGCGCTTTGCCGAAGGAGAGCAGGGTCTCAGCGCCACGCCACATGTGAATGGCCCGTCGTCTGGCGATGTCGTTCTGGTGAGCGACGAGCTCGTGATCCTGGCGCTCGCCAAAGGCCGGATTGGCGGCGGCACTGCGCTCGAACATGGGCTGATCCGCATCTATGGCGAGCCGGCCAAGGCAGCGATGCTGGAGAGCATGCTGCGCCGGATCGGCGGCTAGAGCGTCGGGCGGTCAGGCTGAATCCTGCGCCGGCGTGTTGTTGAGTGTGTTGAGGACGGTCTCCCGGTCAGCCTGGCGCCCGCCGCCAGACGCATAGTTGTTAGACCGTTGGTCGTATTCGGCCATTGCGGCAGTCAGGAGCTATTCGCCAGGAAGCCTGCAAATACTCGGGATTTTCGACGCTGGAAATCCGGGGATAGAGACTTGCCCAAGGGCTGAATAGCGGAGGGAAATGGGCTGAATTCCAACCGTCTATTCCTGCAAGTGATTGATTTTGTCAGGTCCAGTTTTCGGTGCAGTTCGAATCTCGAGCGCGGATCCAAGGAGAAGCCTCCCCCGCAATCCGGTGCCGCAGGATCAATCAAGTTGGCTCCTGGTCCTCACAAGTTCTTCGAACAGATGAGCGCCAGCCTCCGCGCCAGGATCATTATGACCGCTCAAGTTGGCCTCCGAGACGTAGC
>DAISVW010000442.1:0-2291 GCA_036826695.1 Aestuariivirga sp. | reverse complement strand
AACAAGCGGCTAAACAGACCTGTCCTCGAGTAATGCTTCCAACGGCCGGGCTCTGTGCATGTATCCCTCTGCGTGAACTCCACCGAACTCCACAACCGGCAAGCAGCCGCAGCCATTTGGGCTTCGGTCACAAATACCTCCGGATGAAACGCTCTTGCAGCCCGGTGGCCCGGAGATCAGGTCTGAGCCCTATCTACGCCCTCTGCCCGCCGCGGAACTTGACGGCGAAGGCAGCAGCCACGATCAGGATGGCCCCCCAGATCGCCAGCGTCAGGAACGGGGAAACCCCGAGAAGATTGAAGGCCGATGAGATGAACTGAAGTATGGCGAGCGCCAGGACCAGCCCTGCCACCATCCCCGCCCCTCCAAATGGATCGACTCCGCCCAGAACCGCCGCCAGAATGGTGATCAGCAGATAACTTTCGGAGTAGTCCGCGCGGGCGGAGTTCAGCCAGCCCATCAGCACGATGGCGCCGATCCAGGCCAGAAGGCTCGACATCATGTAGACCTTGAAGATCACCCACTTGGTATCAACCCCGGAGTAGCGGGTGGCCTTCTCGTTGGAGCCGATCATGTAGATGAACATGCCGGTCGGCGTGCGAGAGAGCCAGATTGCCAGCGGGATGGCGCAGGCGACAAAGACAAACAGGCTGAAGGGAATGCCGAAGAGCGCGCCATTGCCGATATAGGTGATCGCCTCAGGAAACCCTGACAGCACATTGCCCGCGGTAAGACCCACGGCGATGCCCTTGCCCAGGGTCATGGTGCCCAGCGTCGCGAGAATGGGCGATACGTCCAGATATGCAATGATATAACCGTTCAGTGCGCCGATGAAGGCTGCGAAGATGGCGCCGCAGTCTAGCGCCACGATGATCACCCCCGACAGCGCCACTCCCTCCCAGCCGGCCGTGAGCTTGTTAATCACATAGGCCATGGTGAGCGAGCAGAGATTGACGGTCGCGATCAGGGAGAGGTTGATGCCGCCCTTAAGGAGCGTGATCATCATCGCGAGCGAGAGAATGCCAAGGCCAGAGACCTGGATCGCCATCGACCACGCCGACTCGACCGAAAAGAAGCGGTCCACGCCAAGGCTGAAGCCCACGAAAAGAACGACCAGCACGATGCTGAGCTGGACGTTTGTGGAGCGAAGCAGAGTCATCCGGCCGTACCTGTGGACGGCAGCTTGCGCACCTCTTTCCGCATGTTCATCTGGCGGCGTGCCTCAAGTGCGCTCGCCGAGACGGCAATCAGGATCACCAGGCCAGAGACAGCCCCCTCCCAACGTGCGGGAAGCCCCAGGATGACAAGACCGTTCTGCAGAACGCACAGCAGCGACAATCCGAGGATGGTGCCAAGGACCGTGCCGCCGCCGCCCATCAGGCTGGCACCGCCCAGCACCACGGCCGCCAGCACGGTGAGTTCCCGGCCCACGAGCACCGTCGGTGTCACGTTCAGCTGGAGCTGGGCATGGGCGATAGACGCGATGCCGTCCATGCAGCCCATGTAGCCATAGACGAACAGGTTGAGCCAGAAGACGGAGAAGCCCAAGCGCTGGGCCGCATCCGGGTTTCCTCCCATGGCATAGATCTGGCGGCCGACACTTGTGGCCTTCAGAATGAACGCCGTCAGAATGAAACTGAAGAACAGCAGCAGCATTTGCAGATTGACGGCATAGGAGCGGCGGCCCACCTCGAATTCGAACCAGTTGATGCCTTCGTAGAAGTAATCCGGCACCGTGGTGATGTAGTCGCCGCTCGTTATGAAAATCAGCAATCCGTAGAAGATATTGAGCGTGGCGATCGAGACGATGATCGAGTGCAGCTTGAGCTTGACGACGAATATGGCGTTGATCGCCCCTAGCTTTGCGCCGAGCCCGCCGACCAGAAGCAGAAGCTGCGAGCGCTGCGCGAGGCCGGGGCGCCGGCGGTCCGCGAGAGCGCCCAGCGCCTGCGGGAGAGCCGGCAGAAGCTGCGCGGCATGTCGCCCGAGGATCCGGGCTGGGCTGCGTCGGTCGACGAGGCGAGCAGGCTTGACGACGACGCCGCCTCGCGGGGGGTGCGCGAGGGTGCGCGGATGCGGGCCGAGACGTGGCGGATCCTGACCCCCGAGCAGCGGACCACGCTGGCTGCGCTCGCGGCGAAGCGCGAGGAGCGCATGCGCGAGCGGCTGCAGCAGCGCCGGCAGCGGCCCCAGCACCGCTGACGCGGACCGGCGCCGGAGCGCCCGGCAATGAAAAAGGCCCGGGGCGCGAGCCCCGGGCCTTCGGATCCAGCGGGTCGCCGCGCCAGCGG
>DAISVW010000441.1:0-2301 GCA_036826695.1 Aestuariivirga sp. | reverse complement strand
AGATCTTGTCCTCGAAGATCGGCGCGCCGATGGCGAGCGATGGATAGATCAGCAGGATCAGCCGCGGCTCGTTGGCAAGATCGAAGAGCGCCTCCTTCACCTCACCGGCCGAACCCTGCTGTGGAGACTGTCCGTCAGGGCCCGGCTTGTACTGCGAAAGATCGATTCCCAGCGCCAGGACCAGCACCATCATCGCCAGATACATGGTGAGCATGAAGCCCAGAAGCAGCACCAGCCAGCCGAGGCCGGTCAGGTCCGGCCGCCGGAAACAAAGCACCCTTGCCGGCTCGCCGCCGCGCTGCCCGGCCAGCCACCACGCCAGCGCCGCCGCGGCAAGTGCGGCCGGCAGTATTGCGGCGAGGCTGGACCGCACCATCCCGCGGGTCGAGCCAATGTCGTGGCCGCCCGCCAGCGGCATGACCATGACCGTCAGCAGCATCAGCAAGCCCTGATAGGCGAACAGCAGAAGTGCCGCCGCCGCCAGCGCATAGATCAGCCCGGCGGGATTCTCCGGCCTGTAGAGCCGCCGGAACAGGCCTCCGGCGAAATCGCCGCCGAGCCCGCTCATACCGCAACCGGCGCGGCGATGTGCGGGTGCGGATCGTATCCGGTTATCTCGAAGTCCTCGAAGCGGAAATCGTCAATGTCCTTGACGGCGCGCTTGATGAGGAGCCTGGGCAGCGGCCGCGGCTCTCGCCTCAGCTGCTCATCTGCCTGCTCGAGGTGGTTGAGATAGAGATGCGCGTCGCCCAGCGTGTGGATGAATTCGCCGGGCTTCAGCCCCGTCACATGCGCCACCATGTGGGTGAGCAGCGCATAGGAGGCGATATTGAAGGGAACGCCGAGGAAGATATCGGCCGAACGCTGGTAGAGCTGGCAGGAGAGCTTGCCGTCCGCCACGTAGAACTGGAACAGGCAATGGCAGGGCGGCAGCGCCATCCGGTCGACATCCGCCGGGTTCCAGGCGGTGACGATCAGCCGGCGCGAATCGGGGCTCTTGCGGATGCGCGAGATCACATCGCCCAGCTGGTCGATGGTGGAACCGTCACGCGCCGGCCAGGAACGCCACTGCGCGCCATAGACCGGGCCCAGCTCGCCATTGGCATCGGCCCATTCGTCCCAGATCGTGACCTTGTTGTCGCGGAGATATCCAACATTGGTTTCGCCGTGAATGAACCACAGAAGCTCGTAGATGATCGCACGCAGATGCAGTTTCTTGGTGGTGATCAGCGGAAAGCCGTCGTTCAGGTCAAAGCGCATCTGCCAGCCGAACACCGAAAGCGTGCCGGTTCCGGTGCGGTCATCCTTGCGGTGGCCGTGGCGGCGCACATGCCGCATGAGATCGAGATACTGCTTCATAGGTCGAAGTTAGACGATTCCGGAGGTCGGCACCAAGAAAACTGGCCCTTCCCTTCCGCCGCAAGGGTTCCTATATTCCTCCTGTCACGCTCGCAAGGGCATGACTATGGCGATAAACGGTAATCGTAATAAGCCTTTCGGACCCGGGGGCAGTACCCGGCGCCTCCACCACCGGCCGCTGCGGGTCAGCGGCCCGTGATGGGGGCGAACCAGGATCGACGAGGGTGTAAAGGGTTGCTTTTTGCCCGTGATGGTACCGACGTTATCGGGCTAAACATATAGTTGCCAACGACAACTATGCTCCGGTCGCAGTGGCTGCCTAAGGCAGTCTGAGCACCGAAATCAAAGTCCTTGGGCTTAGCCGCTCAAGGCGGGGCCGCCGGCGCCTGGCAACAGAAGCCGGCACTTTCCTTCCTGAAAATTACATTTCGCCGCCGCCATGGCTTTGCCACCTGCCGCAGGCTATAATAGCGGTTCAGTATCCATCTGCCGGAACCGCGAATGCCAGAAGACCTGATGCGTTATGATCTGTTGGCCCAGAACGCCCTCAAGGGCGTGGTGCGCGACGCGTTGCAGATTGCCGAAACCTCGGGACTTCCGGGCGAGCATCATTTCTATATCGCCTTCAACACCCGTCACCCCGGAGTCGGGCTCTCGGAAAAACTCGCACAGCGCTATCCGCGCGAAATGACCATCGTGCTCCAGCACCAGTACTGGAACCTCCACGTCCACCATGACCGGTTCGAAGTCGAACTCTCCTTCGACAATGTGCCGGAGCGGCTGGTGGTTCCGTTCGATGACGTGAAGGGCTTCATCGATCCCGCCGTGCAGTTCGGCCTGCAATTCGAGACCCCGGCGCCCGGCACCCGCCCGCGCGAAGTGGAGGCGGCGAAGCCCGAGGCGCTGCCAGCCGAAGCGCCTTCCTCCGCTGAAGCCGAAAAG
>DAISVW010000440.1:0-2304 GCA_036826695.1 Aestuariivirga sp. | reverse complement strand
GCTTGGTCTTTCCGGCACCGACGCCGAGGCCTATGCGAAATCCGTGGTGATGGCGGATTTCCAGGAAGCGGGCGATGATGATGTTTTCCGCAAGATCAAGGCCGATCTCGAGGCGAAATCCGTCGGCGTTCCGGACGACCAGATTCGGCGCAGCATGGATGAACTGATGGCAACCGCGGTGCAGCAGATCAAGGCGGCCGGCTAGGGTGGCCGCCGGCCAGTTCGACCTCCGGGCGCGCCTCTCAACGCCTGAGCCGTTCCTGTTTTCATGGATGTCGGTTACCTCGGCGGCGCTGGCCGCACAGGTGGCCAGGCTGCCGCTGGACGGCGTCTGCCTCGACATGCAACACGGCATGATCGGCTTTTCCGATGCGGTGCCGATGATCGCCGCCATCAACGCGGCCGGACGGCCCGCCATGGTGCGCGCCCTGTGGAACGACCCGGCCACCCCCGGCCAGGCCTTCGATGCCGGCGCGGTGGCGGTGATCTCGCCGATGATCAACAGCCGCGCCCAGGCGGAAGCGCTGGTGCGGGCCGCCAAATACCCGCCCATCGGGGCGCGAAGCTGGGGCGGCTACACGGCCCTCCAGGCCTCGGGGCTGACCGCCCCCGATTATCTCAAGGCGGCAAACCGGCTGACCATGGTCTTCGCCATGATCGAGACGGTGGAGGCGCTGGCCAATCTCGAGGAGATCGCGGCCGTCCCCGGCCTTGACGGGCTGTTCGTGGGCCCGTCCGACCTGTCGATCACGCTCTCAGGCGGCGCGCGGGTGGACAAGACCGGGCCGCAGACGCTGGACGCCATGGCGAAGGTGGCGGCGGCGGCGCACAAGAACGGTCTCGTCGCCGGAGCCTTCGGCGGCAGCGCCGAGGCGATCAAGGCCTTCGGCAAGCTGGGCTTCACCTTCCTCGCGGCGGCGGTGGACGTCGACCTGCTGCACATGGGGGCTGGAGCGCTCCGGGCCTCGCTGAAGGTTTGACGTCCGGCCGGTTCCACGGCACATTACCCGGCCATGGACAAGTCCACGCCACCCGATTCCAGTCAGGAGGCCATTCTCGACCGGCTGATCGCGCTCGCGCTCTGCGCCGGGCCGGTGGTGGCGCAGACCGACAAGTATTTCACCAACACCAGCCGCATCGTCGCCGGGCATGGCGATTCGCGCGTCACCTTCGCGGTGTTCATGCGCCGCCGCGTGGTGGCGGCGCTGGAGCCGGCGATCAGGCTGATCCGCCATTTCGTGCCGGATGTGGAGATCAAGCGCTTCTACCCCGAGGGCGGCATCGTGCCGTCGGAGTCGAAGATGCTGGAGATCACCGGCTCGATGGCGAAGCTCTCGGAAGTCGAGACGCTGATGCTGCAGAAGATCGGCTTTCCCTGCGTTTCCGCCAACAATGCCTACGAGATGTGCCGGGCCATGCCGGGGGTGGCCTTCATGGACATGCATGCGCGGCACGGCTCGGGTGCCGAGATGAACATCCTCGCCGCCTATGGCGCGGCGGTGGGCTCGGCGGCGGCGCGGCGCGCTGACCCCGCGGTCAAAGGCTTCGTCGGCTCCTCGCAGGATCTGACCGCCCCGTTCTTTGGCGCTGCGTCCGGCATGGGCACCATGCCGCATGCTTTGGTGGGTTACACCGACGGCGATGTGCTGAAGGCCATGCAGCTGTTCGCCGCCTCGATCCCCGAGGCGAAGTCGCTGACCGCGCTGGTCGACTATACCGGCCATGAGGTGACCGATTCGATCCGCTGCGCGCGCTGGTTCTATGACGAGGCGAAGCTGCAGCAGCAAGGCAAGAGCTTCGGTGTCCGGCTCGACACCCATGGCGGCCGCTTCGCCGAGGGCCTCGACTACGAACGCTCGGTTGAAACCGTGGGCCACTGGCTGGGCGTCCAGGGCGAATACAACATCGTGGAGCAGGTGCTGGGCGGCAGGGCCTTCCAGCTGGACCCCAACAACATCCTGGTCGACAAGGTGCGCCGCATATTGTTCGGCAAGGGCGTGTCGGCCGCCTCGATCATTCATGTGCGCCGGGCTCTGGACCAGGCGGGCTACCATCAGGCCACGATCGTCGGGTCATCGGGCTTCGACCCGCAGAAATGCCAGATCATGGGCGCGGCGCGTGTGCCTCTGGACATGGTCGGAACGGGAAGCTACCTGCCGGCGACGCTCACCGAATCCTACGCCACCGCCGATATCATCCGCTATGACGGCGTCCGCCGGGTGAAGGTGGGCCGCGAATTCTTGCATGATCAGGGGTAACAGACGGGAGGGACTGCCCTGCGCAGATTGATAGCCGTGCTTGCCG
>DAISVW010000439.1:0-2311 GCA_036826695.1 Aestuariivirga sp. | reverse complement strand
AGTCAGGCCGGCGTGTTCGAACTGATGTTCGCGGGCAAGGCGCTGGTCAATCGCGGTCTCGACCCTCTCCTCGTCTTTGCGACGGTCCTCCTGGCATACTTCGCCATTTCCTGGCCGCTCGCCCGGTTTGGCCAGTGGCTTGAGGTACGATTGGCGGACGGGCATCTAAAAGGAGGAGCCTGATGATCAAGGTGATGTGGTTTCTGAAACGCGCTCCGCATCTGACGCAGGCAGAGTTTGCCGATTGGTGGCTTAACGTCCATGCCAAAGACATAGCCGCTGATCAGTCGCCCTACCTCAAGCGCTATGTGATCGATGTGCGGATAGAGGACGAGAGTGGGTTGGCCGGAAAGCCTGCCGCCGATCCGGAGTGGGACGGCATTGCCGAACAGTGGTTCGAATCCGAGGCTGACTACAACGCCGTCTATTCACGACCTGATCGCCCGACCCGAGCAGATACGCTGGCGCATACCTCCGCTTTCCAGCGACTGGTTGTGCGGGAATACGTGCAAGACCTGAACGGGGCAGCGGATGGCACATCTTGAGATTTCAGGCCTTGATGTCCGTTATGGAGCGACCCGCGTCCTGAGCGGGATTGATCTCAAGGTCGCACGTGGAGAACTTGTGGGTCTGGTTGGCCCATCCGGTTCCGGAAAATCGACGCTTCTGCGGGCTCTGGTGGGGTTGGCGCCACCATCGGCGGGTCAGGTCGTTCTGGAGGGCACGATTGTGGATTACGCAAAGAAAGATTCATTGCGCGCCCTGCGCGACCATGTCGCGATCGTGTTTCAGCAGTATAATCTTTTTCAGAACATGACCGTTCTCGACAATATTATTGTTACACCCATCAAAGTGCGCGGCCGACCACGCGCTGAAGCCGAAGCTGAAGCCCGTGCTCTTCTCTCCCGGGTAGGTCTGTCGGGCAAGGAAAGCGCCTATCCTGATCAACTGTCAGGAGGTCAGCAACAGCGGGTGGCCATCGCCCGCGCCTTGGCGCTCAAGCCTGCCCTGATACTCCTGGATGAAGTGACGGCAGCCCTTGACCCGGAACTGGTCAGGGATGTTTTGGATGTGATCAGGGATCTTGCGGGCGAAGGCATTACCATGCTTCTCGTCAGCCACGAGATGGGCTTCATTCGCGAAGCAGCACACCGTGTCGTCATGATGGACGCAGGACGCGTAGTCGAGGTCGGTCCGCCACAGCAGATTTTTGATAACCCTGCCGAGGAACGCACGAGAGCATTCATGTCCAAAATCATTCGTCATTGAGTTGGCAAACGGCCAATGCGATTTGCAGCAAAAACCGTGGTCATAGTCGGAGCGGGGTCAGGACTCGGCGCAGCCATAACCGAAGGCTTCGCTTTAGAGGGAGCGCGCTTGGTGCTGATAGATCGAGACAAGGAAGCGCTTGATCGTCAGGCTATGCGGTTTGCAGGCGCTCGCATCGTATGCGGCGACGCAGCGGAGACTCTAATAGTCGAGCAGACCCTTGAGATTTCCGGGCCAGTCGACATTCTGATTCATACAGCAGGAATTGACCCACTCTCCGCCACAGACGTGCCCGGCACGAGCCTCGAGGACTGGCAGTCGATCATTTCTGTCAACTTGACTTCGGCCTTCCTTTTCGCACGTGGCGTTCTGCCGGCGATGATCACCCGTCGCTCTGGCTGCTTGCTGTTCACAGGCTCCATCGCCGGCCTGAAACCTACTCCGTGCGAGGCAGCATACGCGGTTTCCAAAGCTGGCGTCATACAGTTGGCGCGGGCCATAGCATTGGATCATGCCCGTCACGGAATCCGGGCTAACGTACTCTGCCCGGGATTTCTGGAGTCTGTCATGGCGGATCGCAGGCAAAAGATGTCAGAGAGTGATCTCTCCAGGCGCTCTCAGGCAGCCGCTGCGATGGTCCCTGCGGGGCGGGAAGGGCGATATGCGGAAATGGCCGCACTCGCATTAACCCTTTGCGACGATGCCGTATCCGGTTACATCACGGGCCAACCTATTGTGGCTGATGGCGGACTGATGCTGGCATGAATATCTCAAGCACAATCGGTGAAGACGCGCCTAACGATGGCGGACGAAAGCCAAGGGGTGAGAATGTCGACAGGGTCTATGCGGCCTTGCGCGACGATATTCTTGAACTGCGCCGCGCGCCCGGCGAAGTGCTGGATGAAGCAGAGATCGCCGGGACTTTCGGCCTTTCACGCTCTCCGGTTCGCGAAGCGATCATCAGGCTCACATCCGAGGGGCTTGCCCAACTCTTGAAGAACCGCGGCGCGGTGGTATCACGTCTGGATGTCGAGATGCTTCC
>DAISVW010000438.1:0-2352 GCA_036826695.1 Aestuariivirga sp. | reverse complement strand
GGCGACTTGCTTCACCGGGACGGGCTGGCCAACCCGCACGGGGTCAATGGCCTGCGGCTCGATGCGCTCCGCGACCAGCAGCTCGTAATTGGTGGGCAGGATTTCCGCCACAACATCGCCGGGCTTGAGCGCGCTTCCCACCGTGGTCTTCGGCAGGCGGAGAATGATGCCATCGTCGGGCGCGCGGATCACCGACTTGGCCAGGATGTCCTCATGGCGCAGCAACTGCTGGGTCAGGTCGGAAATGCGGGCCGCCAGGTCATTGGCCTCGCTGGCCGCGGCCTCGCGGCGGCGGGCCTCCAGCGTCACCACCTGCTGGTGCAGTTCGGCGATGGCCGAGCGGCGTTCGCCGATCTTCGCGGCGAGCGAGCCGATCATGCCCTGCGCGTCCGCTTCGCCGCGGCGCAGCGTGTTCACCTCGACCCTGGGCACCAGCCCCTTGGCGAGCAGGCGTTCCTTGTTGGCGAGTTCCTCGCGCAGGACGCGCAGCTTGAGGTCTTCCGAATCCTTCTGGGCGTTGAGCCCGGTGATTTCCTCGCCAGCCGCCTGGGTGCGCTGTCGAAGTGCTGCGAGCTCGGCGAGGTGCCGCATGCGGCGGTTGTCGAATTCGCTGCGCTGCTGTTCGAGATCCTCGCTCACGCCCATCGCCGCGGCATCGGCCTCGAGACTGGCCGAAAAGCTCAGCTGCTCGTCGCCGCGCTGCTCGGCGCGGGCCCGCGTCATCTGCGCCGAGGCCTGGATCAGCGCCATCTTCACGCGGTCGCGGTCGGCGACGGTGCGGGTGGTGTCGATGGTGAGCAGCACGGAGCCTTTGGTCACGCGCTCGCCCTCACGCACCGGGATCGACGCGATGACCCCGCCGTCCAGATGATCGACCAGCTTGTTCTGGCCGCTCGCCCTGATGACGCCTGCCGCCACGATGGCGCCGGAGATCGGCGCGGTCGCGGCCCAGTAACCGAAGCCGCCGCAGAAGGCGAGGCCCACCATGAGCCCAAGCGCGACGGACTTGCCGTAGGACGTCGGAACCTCCTGCTGCCAGCCGGACCCTGGCGCCGGTTGCGCCGTCATGCTGCCCCCGCGGCCTGATGCGCCAGCTTCATCGCGCGTGGCGCGGGCCGGGCAGGCTCTTCGCGGTGCCGCGCCAGGATCACGTCCTTGCCGTCGAACTCCACGATGGCGCCACCCTGCAGGCGCATGATCTTGTCGGCGCAGGGCAGCAGCGTCTCGCGCTGGGTGATGACCATGATGGCGGCGCCGCCAGCCCTGGCGTCGCAAAGCGCCCGCATCAGCGCCGCCTCGCCCTGCCGGTCGAGATTGGAATTCGGCTCGTCGAGCACCAGAAAGCGCGGATTGCCATAGAGGGCGCGGGCCAGCGCGATGCGCTGCCGCTCGCCTCCCGAAAGAGGCAGTTCGCCTGGGCCGATCTCGGTGTCGTAGCCCTTCGGCAGGCGCTGCACCAGGTCCTCGGCATGAGCGGCGCGTGCCGCCTTGACGATGTCTGTGTCGTTGGCGGTGGGCTCGAAACGCGCGATGTTCTGGGCCACCGTGCCGGGAAGGAGTTCGACGTCCTGCGCCACATAGCCGATGGCGCGGCCAAGCTCCTCCGGGTTCCAGTTCGGCAATTCATGGCCGTCGATCCTGATCTGGCCGCTGCGCGGCTGCAGGGCGCCGACCAGAAGCCGCGCCATCGTCGACTTGCCGGAGCCCGAAGGACCCAGAACGGCAACGATCTCGCCGGGCCCCAGCCGGAAGCTGAGCCTGCCGAGGATCGGCGGGCGCGACGGATCGACCGGATCGGGGTAATGAAGCTCGTGAACCTCAATGCTGCCGCTGGGTGCTGGCAGCGACGTGAAGCGGCGGCTGGCGTCGGCCCTGGGAACGAAGATCCTGATGCGTTTCCAGGCCTGGTGTGCGCCCGCGAGCTGGCGCCAGGCGCCGATCATCTGGTCAATCGGCTGCAGCGCGCGCCCCGATATGATCGAGGCGGCGAACATGAGGCCGGCTGACATCTGGTTTTCGAGCACCAGAACCGCGCCATAGCCCAGAACCGCCGACTGCAGGGTGAAGCGCAGGAACTTCGAGAACCCGGAGAACCAGGCATTGAGCGCGCCGGCGCCGTCGGCGGCCAGCAGCGAGCCCGCGTGCAGCCGTCCCCAGGCATCGACCACATTTCCGGTCATGCCCATGGCGAGCACACTCTCGGCGTTGCGCGCGATGTGCTCGGCTCTCGTGCTTGCCGCGTGCGCAAGCTCGCCCTGCCTGCGGGCGGCCCCGGACAGCGCCCACTGGCTCAGCCCCGCGACCAGCGTCCGCACCGCCGCGCCACCGAGCGTGAGCCAGACCAGCTGCGGG
>DAISVW010000437.1:0-2359 GCA_036826695.1 Aestuariivirga sp. | reverse complement strand
TGCCCGCGGCCGGCGCTCTCGTTTATGCGCTGTCGTTTTATTTTAATGATACGGTGAAGACCTATTTCAACACCGATCTGATCTATGACGTGCTGCGCAGCCACCAGCCTGACCATCTGCTGCTGCGCGCCGCATGGGAAGACGCCGCCGAAGGGCTGATCGACGCCTGGCGGCTCGGCGCGCTGCTGCGCCGCATCCGCGGCCAGATCGTGCACCGGGCGCTCGACACCGTGTCGCCGCTCGCCGTGCCGGTGCTGTTGGAGATCGGCCGCGAATCGGTCTACGGCGAGGCGCATGATGCCGTTCTCGCCGAAGCCGCGAACGCCCTCATCGACGAGGCCATGCGGCTTGTCTAGGTCGCAGCGCATAAGCCTCGGTGGGCTCGATTTCATTCCGGACCTGTCAGGGGCACTCTATGCGCCGGACGTGCGAACGCTGCTGGTGGCAGACCTTCATCTCGAAAAGGGTACGAGCCTCGCGCGGCGCGGCGTGCATCTGCCGCCCTATGAAACCCGCGAGTCACTCAACCAGCTGCGTGCCGCCTGCGTGGCCGCCAGACCGGAGGTGATCTGCTTCCTTGGCGACAGCTTCCACGATGCCGGGGCCCGCGCCCGCATCGAAGCGGCAGACCTCAGCCTGCTGCGTGGCATCGCGTCTTCCGCCGAAACCATCTGGATTGCCGGCAACCATGATCCGGCGCCACCCGCCGACCTCGGCGGCACGGTGGCAAGTGAAATGGCGCTGGGCCCGGTGACGCTGCGCCACGCGCCGGGCGCGCTCACTCCGGGAGAATTCGAAGTCGCCGGTCACCTGCACCCGGCGGCGGCAGTTCATGCCCGCGGCCAGCGCATCCGCCGCCGCTGTTTCGTGGCCGACGAACGCCGCATCATCATGCCGGCCTTCGGGAGTTACACCGGCGCCCTGAGTGTGCGCTCCGAGGCCTTCGAGGGCTTGCTCGGCGATTTCCACGTCTGGATGATCGGAGCCAAGGCCATTCACCGTTTTCCGGGATCGGCCGTCAGGTAGCCACCACCGCCAACAGCATGGCAGCCAGCGAAATCACCGCGCCACCGGTAAGGAGCGTACGCAGCCGGCCGAACCATCCGGGCAGCCGTCCGGCTTCGGCGCTGGTGACGTCCCACAATGCCTGCATCAGAAATCCGATGATCAGCAGAGAAAGGGCCGGTACGGTGGGAAGAAACGCCGCCGCGAGGCCCGCCAGCGACCCGAGCACGCTCGCCCTGAATTCAAGCCCCTGACGGGCATGATCAAAAGGCCCCAGCGCGGCGCCCCAGCGAATGCCGCCCAGAAATGACAGGATGATCGCGCCATAGACCACGCCAAGCCGCAGCCCGGTTTCCGGGGACAACAACGGCAATGGCACCCACATCGACAGGGCGGCGGCGGCAAAGGGCAATATGCCCGCAAGGCCCAGCGCCAGGGCGCTTGCCGGGATGGATGCGGTGACCGGAGGCTCGCTCATGGAGCCTATTTGGCGCGCCACCCGGCAGCAGGCAAGGGCCGCTGATCAGGCAATCAGCTGACGCAGCTTCTCAAGCAGGGCCGGCGTGAGGTCTCCGGTGACCTTGAGGCCAGAGCGAAGCTCGAACAGCCGGATGGCGTTGGCAAGCCGGCTGTCCATGCGCTCGCCGGCACCCGTGACGCCGAAGCCGAGCCGCGCGAGCAGGGCGCGCGCCTCGGGAACGGCTCTTGCCAAATCGAAGGCGGGCGCAGCCGACCGGGGTCCGGATCGCGAGACCCGTGGAGGCTGCGCCGAAGGATTGCTCCACCCATGAGTGGCAAGCGAAGCCGCCGGAGCGGATGCGGCGGGAACACGGCCCGCCTGGTCCGTTGCCTGCTGCGGCCTCGTGAGAGTCTGGAGAGCGAGATAGCAAGCGGCAAGCAAGCGGCCCTCAAACTCGCGCAACTCGCCCCGCGCGGCGATAACGGCAGCGGATTGCGCCTGGTTGGCCATCTGCTGGGCCGCTGCCCTGACGTTCTTGCTCCGCTCGGCCAACTGAGCCTCGACATGCTCGATACGGTTCAGCACGTCGGTGAGACGGCTGTCGAACCCGGCAAGAAGCGGCGCCGCCCGGTGGATGTCCTCGCCACGGGATGCCGACCGGCCTCGATCGGCGGACTCCGAGAGCCTTTCCTGCATGGACCTGAGCGACTCACGGGGACGCTTTTCATTCAACTCGACGTGCTCGGCGACATTCCGGATGGCGCTCTCGAGTGCCCGGTAGCCGGATGCCTCGGGTTGACGGTCATGTGATAGCGGCCGCGTCAGCCCCGATATCTGCTGGCTCAACGCCGACAGCCGGTAATTGACTGTGGCGTGGGCGGCGACCGTCTTGCA
>DAISVW010000436.1:0-2360 GCA_036826695.1 Aestuariivirga sp. | reverse complement strand
ATGCGGCTCAGGCGGGCGCTGGGGGAATTCGTGGTCGAGGGCATCGAAACCACCATCCCGCTGTTACAGCAGCTCCACGCCGAGCCTGATATCATCGATGGCCGCTATGACATCCACTGGCTGGAGCACTATCTCGCCCGCCAGGCCTGATGAGCGCCATCACCCCGCAGATCCTGCTCCGTGCCTACGCCTCCGGCATCTTTCCGATGGCCGAAAGCGCCGGGGACACGGCGCTCTACTGGGTGGAGCCGGAGGACCGCGGCATCATACCCCTGAACGGTCTCGTGGTCTCGCGCTCGTTACGCAAGCGCGTCCGCGGAAAGACGTTCACGGTGAGAATCGACCATGATTTTCCGGCGGTGATCGCGGCCTGCGCCGAGAAGACCCCGGAGCGCCGCTCGACCTGGATCAACCGGCGCATCGTCGCGCTCTATACCCAGCTTCACCAGATGGGCTGCTGCCACAGCGTCGAATGCTGGCGCGGAAATGAGCTGGTGGGCGGCCTCTACGGTGTGCGCATCGGTGCGGTGTTCTTCGGCGAGAGCATGTTCTCGCGCGCCGACGACGCCAGCAAGGTGGCGCTGGTGCATCTCGTGGCGAGGCTCAATTATGGCGGTTTCCGGCTGCTCGACGCGCAGTTCGTGAATGCCCATCTGGCGCGGCTGGGCGCCATCGCGGTGCCGCGGGAAGACTATCGCCAGATGATGCAGCCGCTGCTGACCGTTGAGGCGGACTTCGCAGCCTTCGATCAGGATGACGATCCGGAAGCGGTGCTCGCCTGGGCGCGCGGTCTCGCCTAATCCTGCAGCTCTTCTTCCTTCTTGTCTGGATCCTCGAGCGTATTCGGATCGGGCGTGGTCTCAACCGGTGGCGGCGGCGCGTTGGGATCGCGGCAGCCGGTCAGCCAGATGTCGTAGGTCGCGTGCTCAAGACCGCTGATGCCGGGGCTCTCGGCGAACATCCAGCCAGAGAAGATGCGCCTGCGCACTGTGCCGAATTCGATCTGATCGATCTCGACGAAACTCGTCGTCTTCGGTTCCTCGGTGAGAGGCCGCGAGTAGCAGACATTGGGCTTCACGATCACCGCGCCGAAGCGGCGCTCCTCGCCGATCGGAATCTCGAAGGTGGTGGTAACGCCGGTGATCTTGTCGAGCCCGGCGAACACCGCGATCGGATTGGCGATGCGCTCGGCCTTGGCCGGGCCGCAGGTGCAGGCGGCAAGCAGTGCGATCAACAGGGCGAGTGCCACATGCCTCACGGCTTCACCGCCTCGACCCTGAGCCGCACATAGTCAGCCGTCCACTGGCCTTCGTCGTCGCAAAGCTGAGGCCTGAGCAACTCCACGGTTTCAGCAAGCGCCTCGCCGGCCGCCGCGCCGAATTGCGCGAAGAATGGCCGCCGGAACAGCATGAGCCACTCCGCCATCCCCGTGGCCAGTACCGTAGGCCTGGGCACGAGGGCGATACGCCTGACCTCGAAGCCATGCCCCGCCAGCAGCGCCGCATAGCTCTTGGGCGAAGGGAAATACCAGGGATGCGCCAGCGCCACATCGCCGCCGCGCCGCAGACCCACCGCCCGCATCGCGGTGACGATCGCCGCCACGTTGCCATGGCCGCCAAACTCAGCCACCAGACGGCCACCGGGCTTTAACGCCCGCGCCATGCCGGCTGCCACCGCGCCAGCATTGATCATCCAATGCAGCGCGGCATTGGAAAACACCGCGTCGAACTCAGCGCTGAAGCACAGCGCCTCGCCGTCCATCAGTCTGGCGTCAGCGCCACGCGCGCGGGCCGCCTGCACGAATTCCTCGCTGGCATCGACACCGGTCACATGTGCGCCTTGAGCCATCAGCGCCATGCTCAGCACGCCATCGCCGCAGCCAAGGTCGAGTATGCGTTCGCCTGGTTGCGGCGCCAGCCAGCCCATGACGTCGCCCGCCAGGTCGGAGACGAAGCGCGCATGCCGGTCGTAGCTGTCCGCCGACCAGGTCTGGCGGCGTTCCCCGCGGCAGTTGTCAGCCATCACGGCGTCTGGGTTTCGGTAGCGGTACCGTCCTTGGTCCCGCCGCCCTTGTTGGCGAACATCGCCTCACTGATCAGCGACCAGATGTCGACGGCCCCTTGCGTGTTGGAAATCACGCCGCCGTCCGCCAGCAGTGTCTGGGCGCCCCCCTGCTCCATGGCGATGAAATTGGAGCCCAGCAGCCCTTCGGAGGTGATCTTGGCGGTCGCGTCCTCCGTGAACTTGATCTTGGGATCGATCTCCATCACCACATTGGCCTGGAAGTTCTCCTGATTGAGCGCGAAATCCACAACAGCGCCGATCTTGCCGCCTGCCGCGCGCACGTCCGTGCCCACGCT
>DAISVW010000435.1:0-2360 GCA_036826695.1 Aestuariivirga sp. | reverse complement strand
CCTTGAAGCCGGCCAGCGCCCGCTCGCGGTTGCTCTGGCTCTTGTTGCCATGGATGGCCGCTGCCGTGAAACCCGCCGCCGAAAGCTGCTTCATGACCTTGTCGGCGCCGTGCTTGGTGCGGGTGAACACGAGCGGACGCGTCATGTTATTATCCTTGAGGAGCTCGGCCAGCAGCTTCACCTTGTTGGCCGGGTCGACATGGATCACGCACTGGTTGACGCGCTCGGCGGTGGTCGCCACCGGGGCCACTTCCACTTTCACGGGATCGGTCAGCAGCGCGTCGGCGAGCCCTGAGATCTCCTTCGGCATGGTTGCCGAGAAGAACAGGTTCTGGCGCTTCTGCGGCAGCATGCCGGTGATCTTGCGGATGGCATGGATGAAGCCGAGGTCCAGCATCTGGTCCACCTCGTCGAGCACGAAGATCTCGACCTTGGCCAGCGTCAGGGCGCGGCGCTCGATCAGATCGACGAGGCGGCCAGGTGTGGCGACAACGATGTCGACGCCGCCGCGCAGGATGTCGATCTGCTTGCCGAGCGACACGCCGCCGAACACGACGGCGCGGGTGAGCTTCAGATACTTGCCATAGGCGCGGAAGCTCTCGCCGATCTGGGCGGCGAGCTCACGCGTCGGCGACAGGATCAGCGCCCGGCAGGTGCCGCGCGCCGGCCGCTCCGGCGAAGCGGCAAGCCGCTGCAGGATCGGCAGCGCGAAAGCCGCCGTCTTGCCGGTGCCGGTCTGGGCGATGCCCAGCAGGTCCTTGCCGTCGAGCAGGCTCGGAATGGCCCGCGCCTGAATGGGGGTGGGGCTCTCGTAACCTTCCGCGGCAAGTGCCCGGAGCAGCGGTTCGGAGAGCTGTAGATCGGAAAACTGAGTCAATTTGCTTCTTCTTTCGAAATCGGAACGATGGTGGACAGCGCAAGCCATGTCCGACATGGCTCCGGCGCGGACCATCCGCGCAAAGCCAGGCAGGCGCTGAAACCTACCCACGTGAAAGGTATGTTCGGGAAACCGCTGTTGGTGGCCGGAACGGCGTCACATTTGCTGTGCGCCTCACGTATTCCCTGAGTCGGCCCTCAGCGGTGACCGTCATATGGGGGGATTGCCGGGCAATGTCAAAGAATTTTTTCCGCCACCAGGCCAGGCAGCCTGTTCATGTCCTGAAAGACGCGCGCAGCGCCGGCGGCGCGCAGCTTTTCCGCCTGATCATCCGGGTGGGGATGGGCGCCGGTGAAACCCAGCACCCGGCAGCCCGCCAGATGTGCCGCCGTCACACCGGTGACCGAATCCTCAATGACGATGCAGTCCTTGGGCGGATGTCCGGCGCGCCGTGCGGCCTCGATGAACACATCGGGCTCCGGCTTGCCGCGCGCCACATGCTCGAAGGTGACGATCCGGTCATCGAAGAACCGCTCGAGCCCGGTGATGCGCAGCGCCACCGCGACCCGGGCAGCCGGCGAGTTGGAGGCGATGCCGAAGCGCCCCGGCATCAGCGCCGCCAGCGCTGCGGCGACGCCGTCCACTGGTTTCAGTTCCGCCTCATAGAGTTCGAGCAGCCGGCGGTCCTTCCTCGCCGAAGCATCGGCGGGAAAGGAAACGCCGTGTTCGGCCGTCATCTCGGCCAGCATGGCGGCGAAGGTCTTGCCCACGAAGCGGCTGTGCGCCTCTTCCTCGCTCATCATGATGCCGCTCTGCGCGAGGATTTCGACATCGGCGCGCATCGACAGCGGTTCCGAATCGACCAGCACGCCGTCGCAATCGAAGATCAGATGCGCCAAGGCGTCAGCCCTTCCGTCCGGCGCTGAGCTTGGCATAGGCGAAGCCCGCCGCGATGCCGGCAATGACGAAGATCACGAAGGACAGCGCAGCGTTACCGAAGGTTCCGAACGGCCCATAGAGAAAAGCGGCGACCGCCAGCGCAATGCCGGCAAGGGTAATCAGAAGCTGGACGATCTGAGCGGATGACATGGAGTTTCCTCAGGCGCCGAGATGCCGGAATTCGGCGATCACCTGTTCATAGACCTGGCGCTTGAACGGCACAATCATGTCCAGCACCTCGTCCATGCTGGCCCAGCGCCACTGGTCGAATTCCTGCTTGTGGCCCGGCGGCTTCAGGTTGATCTCGCTGTCATCGCCCAGAAACCGCAGCGCGAACCATTTCTGGGTCTGGCCGCGATATCTGCCGTTCCATGACTTGCCGATCAGATGCGCGGGCAGATCGTAATTGTGCCACTGGCGGGATTCGGCGATCACCTCGGCCGAGGTGACGGCGGTTTCCTCCGCGAGCTAGCGGATCGCCGCCAGCCGCGCGTCCTCGCCCTTGTCGCTGCCGCCCTGCGGCAACTGCCACCAGTGCCCCGTG
>DAISVW010000434.1:0-2370 GCA_036826695.1 Aestuariivirga sp. | reverse complement strand
GGCCTCTTCGTTCCCAACGGCTATGCGTCCAGTCAGCGCTTCGCCAAGGACCTGCCGCTGGCCCGCGCCCAGGAGGCGCTGGGCTGGAAAGTGGGTTTCAGCTTCGAGCGCGACAGCGTCCGCCTCAGCTTCGTTGATGCTGAAGGTGCCGCCATCGACAAGCTCGTCATCACCGGTCAGCTTGAGCGCACCGTCACCGACAAGCAGGATCAGGCGCTCGCCTTCGCGCCGTTGGGCGGCGGCGTCTATGCCGCACCGGCGACACTCTCCCCCGGAGTCTGGGAAGTCGAGATCGACGCCAAAGGCGGCGGCGTGCCCGATTACCGCAAGATCTTCCGCTTCTTCGTGAAGGCGGCGCCATGACCCTTCCCTGCTGCACCATCGACGGCGAATTCTTCCAGCCCTACAAGCTCGAGGGTGAGGACGCGGCGCGCTGGATCTCCTCCGCCGGCCCCGGCCTGAAGCGCATCGAATTCATCGTGCCGCAAGCCAGCCGGCCGGAGGCCATCGCCCGGATCGAGACCGATCTTTCAGCGCTGGCTGGCATCACGTCGGCGCGCGTCAACCTCACCGGCCGGCGGGTCGCGGTGGTCTACCGGGAAGACGCCATCACGCCGCAGGCGCTGATCGACCGTCTGGGCTTCCTCGGCTACATGGCGCGGCCCTTCGACCCGCGCGAAACCGGCCTCAGCCGCGATGACCGCGAGGCAAGCCAGCTGCTCCGCGCGCTTGCCGTCGCAGGCTTCGCGGCTGGCAACGTGATGCTGCTCTCCGTCTCCGTCTGGTCAGGCGCTGCCGCCGCGACGCGGGATCTCTTCCACTGGCTCTCGGCGCTGATCGCCCTGCCCGCCGTGGCCTATGCCGGGCGGCCATTCTTCCGCTCGGCCATCAACGCGCTGCGTCTGGGCCGCGTCAACATGGACGTGCCGATTTCGCTGGGCGTCATGCTCGCCGCGCTGGTGAGCCTCCATGAAACCATCAACGGCGAGGCGCATGCCTATTTCGACGCCGCCGTCACCCTGCTGTTCTTTCTGCTGGCCGGCCGTTATCTCGATCATCTGATGCGCGCCCGCGCCCGTTCGGCCATCGCGCAGCTGGTGTCGCTCTCAAGCGAAGGCGCCACCGTCGTCGAGCCGGATGGCAGCCGCCGTTACCTTGCCGCGCGTGACCTCAAGGCGGGCATGACCGCCGCCGTCGCGGCGGGCGACCGGTTGCCCGCCGACGGCATCATCATTGACGGCGCCAGCGACATGGACCGCTCGCTGCTCACCGGCGAAAGTGCCCCGGAAGCGGTGAAGCCCGGCGCCACGGTGCATGCCGGCGAGCTCAATCTCACCGGGCCGCTCACCATCCGGATCACCGCGGCCGGCAGTGACACCTTCCTCAGCGAACTGGTGCGGCTGATGTCAGCCGCTGAACAGGGCCAGTCGCGCTACATCCGCATTGCCGACCGGCTGGCCCGCTTCTATTCGCCAGCCGTACACACCCTGGCCGCCGCCACGCTGGCGGGCTGGCTGCTGCTGGGCAATGGCTGGCATCCCGCGATCATGGCCGCCGTGGCGGTGCTGATGATCGCCTGCCCCTGCGCGCTTGGCCTCGCGGTTCCCGCCGTGCAGGTGGTGTCCAGCGGCAGGCTGTTCCAGTCCGGCGTGATGATCAAGGATGGCGCGGCGCTCGAAAAGCTGAGCGCTGTCGATACCGTCATCTTCGACAAGACCGGCACGCTCACGCGCGGCGAACCCCGCCTCGTGCCGCCACTCACCGTTTCGACCGCCACGCTGGCGCTGGCCGCCGGGCTCGCCCAGGCGAGCAAGCATCCGTTGTCGCGCGCGCTCACACGCGAGGCGGCGGCGCGCGGGCGTGCTCCCGCCGCGGTCACGTCCATAACCGAGCATCCGGGGCTTGGCCTTTCGGGAAGTTTTGGTGGCGAACAGCTCCGCCTCGGCAGCCGCGCCTGGTGCGGCATGGCAGACAGCACGGAGGATCAGGGCCTGCTTGAATTCGCCTTCCGGCGCGGCGCCAGCGCACCCCTTGTGTTCCAGTTCGAGGACAGCCTGCGTGGCGACGCCGCCGCGACGGTGGCGCGGCTCAAGGCGATGGGGCTTGCGGTGCATCTCCTGTCGGGAGACCGCGAGGCAGCCGTCAACCGCGTCGCCCAAGCGGTGGGTATCGAAACCGCGGTGGCGCGCGCCAGCCCGCAGGCCAAGCTCGCCTATGTCAACGCCCTCACCAAAGCCGGCGCCAGGGTGCTGATGGTGGGCGATGGCATCAATGACGCGCCGGCACTTGCCGCCGGGTTCACCTCCATGGCGCCCGCTTCCGCCTCCGACATCGGCCGCACCGCCGCCGAAACCGTGTGGATGGGCGAGT
>DAISVW010000433.1:0-2389 GCA_036826695.1 Aestuariivirga sp. | reverse complement strand
CGTCGACCAGCCTGGCGCAGCGCGCATAGCGGTAGATCCATTCCAGCACCGTGTCTTTGGAATAGCCGCGCGCGCCGAGCAGCTGCACGCCCACGTCGGCGGCGCGGTTCAGCGCGTCGGCCACGTGGATCTTGGCCATCGAGATTTCCGCCTGCGCCTTCTCGCCGCGGTCCAGCTTCCAGGCGGCGTGCATGGTGAGGAGCCGGCCCTTGGCGATTTCGGCGGCCACCTCGCCCAGCATGATCTGCACGCTTTCGCGTTCGGCCAGCGTGGCGCCGAAGGCCTTGCGCCCGGCCGTATAGGCCTCGGCGATTTCGAGGCAGCGCCGCGACAGGCCAAGCCAGCGCATGCAATGGGTGAGCCTGGCCGGCCCCAGCCTGATCTGGGTGAGGCGCAGCCCGTCGCCTTCCTCCATCAGCCGGTTTTCTTCCGGAATCTCCAGCCCGTCGAACTCAAGCTCGCAGGTGCCGCCCAGCTCATCCGGCCCCATGGTTGGCACCCGGCGCACGATGCGCCAGCCCGGCTGATCCTTGTGGAACAGAAAGGCCGAAAGCCCGTTGCGCGGATCATCCGAGGTGCGCGCCACGAGAATGAAATGGCTCGCCCCGTCAGCTCCCGAGATGAACCACTTGCGGCCATGGATGACATAATGGCCACCCTGCCTTTCAGCCCGCGTCAGCATCATGCCGCCGGGGTCGGAGCCGGCCCCGGGGCTCGGTTCGGTCATCGCGAAGGAGGAGCGCACCGCGCCGTCGATGATCGGCTGTAGCCAGTGGTCCTTCTGCGCTTCGGTCCGCAGTGTTTTTTCGAGCACCGTCATGTTGCCGTCATCCGGCGCGGCGCAGTTGAAGCACAAGGGACCGAAAATGGAGCGGTTGGCTTCCTCGTAGAACGTGGCGCGGCCCACCATGGACAGCCCGAGTCCACCACGCGCCACCGGCACCTGCGGGGCCCACAGGCCCTGCGCCTTCACCTGCTGGCGCAGGCCGGCCAGCAGATCCAGCCGGATGTTGCCATAAGCGTCGTAATTGCCGGGATCGGCCTCGAGCGGAATCACATGGCCGTCGACGAAAGCCCGCACCTTCAGCCGCAAGGCGTCAATGGCCGGATCGAGCGAGAAATCCATGCGGTCCCTCCAGTGGGCGAGGCGGCGGTTGGACATTTCCCGCGCCGGCTTGCTATCTAGACGGCAAATCAGCCCGTCCACAAGGATCGGACATGACCTATCTGCCCCTCGTCGGCCTGCCGGCCGACACCTATGAGAGCCACGGCTTTCTGTTTCACTCGATCGGCGACAAGTATGTGCGCGCCGTGGCCGAGGCGGCGCATTGCCTGCCGGTGATGATCCCGTCGCTGATCGACGCGCTGGAGCTTGACGCGCTGCTCGATCATCTGGACGGGGTGGTGGTCACCGGAGCGGTATCGAACGTGCATCCGCCGCATTACGGCGAGCAGCCCTCGCCCGCCCATGAGCCCTATGACCACGCGCGCGATGCCACCACACTGAAGCTGATCGACAAGACGATCCGCCGCGGCATGCCGCTGTTCTGCATCTGCCGCGGCTTTCAGGAGCTGAACGTGGTGCTGGGCGGAACGCTGGAGACCGAACTTCAGGAGGGCGAGGGACGGATGGACCATCGCGCGCCACGCCATGACGACGTCGACGTGCGCTACGCGCCGGCCCATGTCATCAACATAAGGCCGGGGGGGATTCTGGAACAGATCTTGGGCAAGCGCGAGACCATGGTGAACTCGATCCACCGCCAGGGCATCAAGCGGCTTGCCAAGGGCCTGGCGGTTGAGGCAACCGCGCCCGACGGCATCATCGAGGCTGTTTCCGTGCGCGAGGCCCGGGGCTTCGCGATCGGCACCCAGTGGCACCCGGAGTTCAAGGCGCTGAACAACCCCGATTCCGTCAAGCTGTTCGCCGCCTTTGGGGACGCCGTCCGCGCCTATGCGAAGGCGCGGCGCGGCGGGTAGAAGCCCCGACATCACAGCATCGCGGGCAGCACGCGGTCGGGCGGGTTGTGGCCGTCGACCCAGGTCTTGATGTTGATGATCACCTTCTCGCCCATGTCGATGCGGCCCTCGATGGTGGCCGAGCCCATGTGTGGCAGCAAGACCGCCTTCTTGGCCTTGAGCAGGCGCGGGTTGACGGCCGGCTCATGCTCGAACACGTCGAGCCCGGCACCACCCAGTTCGCCCGCCTCCAGCATGCGGGCCAGCGCGTTCTCGTCGATCACCTCGCCGCGCGCCGTGTTGACGATGATCGCGTCGCGCGTCATCAGCTTCAGGCGCCTGGCCGAAAGAAGGTGATAGGTGGCGGGCGTGTGGGGGCAGTTGACCGAGATGATGTCCATCCGGGCCAGCATCTGGTCGAGGCTCTCCC
>DAISVW010000432.1:783-2395 GCA_036826695.1 Aestuariivirga sp. | reverse complement strand
CGGCGCAACATCCGTACACTTCGCGCGGGACTATGCGCCCTGGGCAGAGGCGCGCGAGCGCAGGGGGAAAGCCGCCTGCGAGACGGCCGGCGCCACCTGCCACCGGTATGGCGGCTTCCTGCTGCATGAGCCGGAGGCGATCCGCAATGGGTCGGGCGAGCCCTACCGCGTCTACACGCCGTTCTCCAAGGCCTGTTTCGCGTCTGGCGAGCCAATGCCCCTGAAGCCCGTGCCACGCTTTGCGGCCTTCACAGGGGCCGTTGGAAGCGACCGGCTGGACGACTGGGGCCTCCTTCCCGACAAGCCCGACTGGTCGAAAGGTTTTTCAAAGCTCTGGACACCCGGCGAGGACGGGGCGGCGGCCAGGCTCAGGGATTTCATCAGGACCGGGCTTGCCGCCTACGCCGATGAGCGGGACCGGCCCGACCGCGACGTCACCTCAAGGCTCTCGCCGCATCTCCATTTCGGCGAGATCAGCCCGGCCCAGGCCTGGCACGCAGTGCGGAGAGCGCAGCTGGCGGCTGGCGGAAAGCTCGACAAGACAGCCGAGAAATTCCTGAAAGAGGTGCTGTGGCGGGAATTCTCCTACCACCTGCTGCACCACTGGCCGACGCTGCCTGCCGAACCGTTCCGGCCTGAATTCCGCGGCTTTCCCTGGCGCGAAGACCCGGCCGGCCTCAGGGCCTGGCAGCGCGGCAAGACGGGTTACCCCATCGTCGATGCCGGCATGCGCGAGCTATGGGCCACCGGCATCATGCACAACCGGGTGCGGATGATCACCGCCTCGTTCCTGGTCAAGGATCTGCTGATCCCCTGGCAGGAGGGCGAGCGCTGGTTCTGGGACACGCTGGTCGATGCCGACATCGGCAACAATGCCGCCAGCTGGCAATGGGTGGCGGGCTGCGGCGCTGACGCGGCGCCCTATTTCCGCATCTTCAACCCGGTGCTGCAGGGCATGAAGTTCGATCCGCAAGGCGCCTATGTGCGCAAATGGGTGCCGGAACTGGCGCGTCTGCCCGATGAGTTCATCCACCGGCCGTGGGAGGCGCCCCGGCTGGTGCTCGCCGCCGCCGATGTCGAACTCGGGCGCAACTATCCCAATCCCATCGTCGATCACGGCAAGGCGCGGGACGCAGCACTTGCCGCATTCCAGGAACTGAAGGGCGCCGCATGACCAGGCTCGTGGGATACAGCGGATCGCTGCGCAAGGCCTCGACCAACAGCGGGCTGCTGCGCGCCATCGCCGAACTGGCGCCGGCGCATGTGAGCGTCGATATCGCCACCATCGACGGCATTCCGCTGTTCAACGAGGATGACGAGGCGGCCCACGGCAAGCCGGCGGCGGTTGCGGCCCTCGATGCGAAGCTTCGCGCCGCCGATGGCATCGTGATCGCTTGTCCCGAATACAACTTCTCCATGCCGGGCGTGCTGAAGAACGCCAATGACTGGCTGTCGCGCGGCGGCTCGCCGTTCCGCTGGAAGCGCGTGGGCATCATCGGCGCGGGCGGCGGCCAGTTCGCCGGCACGGCGCGCGCGCAATACCACCTGCGCCAGAACCTGCAGGCCCTCCAGGCCATCGTCATGCCGCGACCGGAAGTGTTCATCGCCAACA
>DAISVW010000432.1:0-773 GCA_036826695.1 Aestuariivirga sp. | reverse complement strand
ACGCGGCCGGCAACCTCACCGATGCCGAGACCCGGCGCTATCTGGCGCGCTGGCGCGAGGCCGTCCTCGAATGGGTCGAGAAGAAGCCCTGACCGGCCGGCGTCTCAGCCGCCCGCCCGCCGCGCCACATTGTGGGCCAGCAGCACAGCGATGCGCGCGCCGCCCAGGGGCCCCCGTTCGGCGCGCTGGTGAATGTCGAGGTCGGGCTTGCCATTGCCCTCGAAGATCATCGCGCCATCATCCAGCATGGCAACGTCCCAGCCCACCACGACGCGCTTCGGAAACGCCTCATGCGCCTTGATCGCCAGCGCCACCACGTCCTTCCAGTATGGCAGGATACGGCCCGCGAAGCGCGCCCCGCTCACCGGGTGGGTGTCGCGCCAGCCGACCTCGGGCCTGACGCCGATGTCGGAGGCGATGCCGATCTCGCCCGTTGCGAGGTTCACCGCCGTGGCAAGCCCGCCCTGATGGAAGTTATCGACCACCGAATTGCCGATCGCCATGCGGAAGGCGGCATTGGTGGCCTCTGGCCTCCCCTGCTCGTTGCGGCAGGTCAGCAGCCGCACGGTGGCCAGCGCGCCATTGGCGATGTCATCGAGAGCGGGATGATTCTTCAGTCTGGGCTGCACCAGAAAATCATCCTTGAGCGATTGCCGCGCCAGCTTCTCCGTAAGCGCCTCACGGTCAAGCACCGTGCCATGGGCGTCACGGTAGCGGCCGCCGCCGATGAAATCCCAGCGCTCCAAGCGGTGGCCGCCAGCGCCGGAGCGAGG
>DAISVW010000431.1:0-2397 GCA_036826695.1 Aestuariivirga sp. | reverse complement strand
CGCAAGATGGCGGACCGCAACGACGTGTTCGTGTCGATGATCGGCATGGGCTATTACGGCACCGTCACGCCCAAGGTGATCCTGCGCAACATTCTCGAAAATCCCGGCTGGTACACCGCCTACACGCCCTACCAGGCGGAGGTGAGCCAGGGCCGCCTCGAGGCGCTGCTCAATTTCCAGCAGATGGTCATCGACATGACAGGGCTGGAAATCGCCAATGCCTCGCTGCTCGACGAGGGCACAGCGGCCGCCGAGGCCATGGCCATGGCGCGGCGCGTGGTGAAGACCAGCTCCAACACCTTCTTCGTCGACCGCGACACCCACCCGCAGACCATCGGGGTGATCGCCACCCGCGCCAGGGCCTTCGGCTACGATCTGGTGATCGGAGATCCCGCCACCGATCTGAAACCTGAGTCGGTGTTTGCCGCGCTGTTCTCCTATCCCGGTTCTTCGGGAGAGGTGCGCGACTGGCGCGGCCTGATCTCGAAGCTGCACGGCGCCGGCGCGCTGGCCATCATGGCCACCGACCTTCTGGCGCTGGCGCTGCTGACGCCGCCCGGCGAGCTTGGCGCCGACATCGCCATCGGTTCGGCCCAGCGCTTCGGCGTGCCGATGGGCTATGGCGGGCCGCATGCCGCCTTCTTCGCCACGCGGGACGAATACAAGCGCGCCATGCCGGGCCGGGTGATCGGCGTGTCGGTCGATGCCGAGGGCCACCGGGCGCTGCGCATGGCGCTGCAGACCCGCGAGCAGCACATCCGCCGCGAGAAGGCGACCAGCAACATCTGCACCGCGCAGGTGCTGCTGGCCGTGATCGCCTCGATGTTCGCCGTCTACAACGGCCCCAAGGGCATCCGGAAGATGGCCGAGCGCACCCACCGCATGGCGCAGATCTTCGCCGCCGCGGTGACCGGCTTCGGCTATGAGGTGGCGACAAAGTCGTTCTTCGACACGGTGACGGTCACCGCGCCGGGCCGTGCCCATGCGCTGTGGGCGCGCGCCAAGGAGCAGCGCATCAATCTGCGCTTTGTCGACGCCGATCATCTGGGCATCTCCTTCGCCCAGTCGGTGCGGCGCGAGGAGCTGGAGAAGCTGCTCAGCGTGTTCAGGACCAATGCGCTGGAGCGGATTTCGATCGACGCCGTTGACCGCCAGGTGAAGGACAATATCCCCGAGCCGCTGCGCCGCACGTCCAGCTATCTCACCCATCCGGTGTTCTCGATGTATCACTCGGAAACCGAGATGCTGCGCTATCTCCGGCACCTGCAGGTGAAGGACATCGCCCTCGACCAGGCGATGATTCCGCTGGGCTCCTGCACCATGAAGCTCAACGCCACGACCGAGATGATCCCGGTCACCTGGCGGTCGTTCTCGATGCTGCATCCCTTCGCGCCGCTCGAGCAGGCGCAGGGCTACATGCAGCTGTTCGAGGAGCTGGAGGACATGCTGGCCGAGATCACCGGCTTCGACGCGGTGTCGCTGCAGCCCAATGCCGGAAGCCAGGGCGAGTATGCCGGGCTTCTCGCCATCCGCGGCTATCATGAATCGCGCGGGGACACGCAGCGCGACGTCTGCCTGATCCCGGTTTCGGCGCATGGCACCAACCCGGCCTCCGCCATCATGGCCGGCATGAAGGTGGTGGCGGTGGCCTGCGACGCGCACGGCAACGTCGATGTGGGCGATCTCGCCAAGAAGGCGGTGGAGCACGCGCCGCATCTGGCGGCGCTGATGATCACCTATCCGTCCACCCACGGCGTGTTCGAGGTGGCGGTGAAGGAGATCTGCGCCATCGTTCACGCCAATGGCGGGCAGGTCTATCTCGACGGCGCCAACCTCAACGCCCAGGTCGGGCTGGTGCGGCCAGCCGAGCTCGGCGCCGACGTCTGCCACATGAACCTGCACAAGACCTTCTGCATCCCGCATGGCGGCGGCGGCCCGGGCATGGGGCCGATCGGCGTCAAGGCGCATCTCGCGCCGTTCCTGCCGGGGCACTCCGTGGTGACCGGCGTCAACCCGGCGGCGGGCCGCGACCAGTCGCAGGGCGCGGTCTCGGCCGCACCCTGGGGCTCGGCGTCGATCCTGCCCATTTCATGGACCTACATCGCCATGATGGGCGGCGACGGCCTGCGCAAGGCAACGATCATGGCCATCCTCAACGCCAATTACATCGCCAAACGCCTCGATCCGCATTTTCCGGTGCTCTACAAGGGGCCGGGCGGCTTCGTCGCGCATGAATGCATCATCGACCTGCGCTGGCTCAAGGAGCGCACGGGGCTCGGCGTGGAGGAGGTGGCCAAGCGGCGGGTGGATTATGGCTTCCACGCCCCCACCATGTCGTTTCCCGTGGCGGACACGCTGATGATCGAGCCCACCGAATCGGAATCGAAGCGCGAGCTC
>DAISVW010000430.1:0-2400 GCA_036826695.1 Aestuariivirga sp. | reverse complement strand
CGACCCCGTCCGAGCCCACCCATTCCCCGTTGATGAGGTTCTTGTGCAGTTCGGACATCAGAAAAGGCCTTTCAGCGGGGAGCAAGGATTGCCACGGTTAGGAGCCATCGGGCGTTGACATTGCCGGTCTGGCATGATCAACGTCGGAATTATGTTCTGTATAATGGGATGGAGGGGCTCTGTGAAGAAGCTTATCAACAAGCCGCAGAATTATGTCGACGAGGCCCTGGATGGCCTGGTCGCTGCAAATCCGAGCCTGGTGCGCACCGGCGCAACCAATCGCGTGATTGCCCGCGCGGCTGGCCAGCAGAAGGGCAAGGTGGGCGTGGTTTCCGGCGGCGGCTTCGGCCACCTGCCGCTGTTCTGCGGCTATGTCGGCCCCGGCCTGCTGCATGCCTGTTCGGTGGGCAATGTCTTCGAAGGCCCCAATGTCGATAGCTGCATTGAGGCCATCAAGGCGGCCGATGGCGGGGCTGGTGTGCTGAACCTGTTCGGCAACTATGGTGGCGACAAGATGAACTTCGCCATGGCCAGCGAAATGGTGGACCTCGACGGCATCGAGACGCGTACCGTTCTGGGCACCGACGATATTGCCGGCGCCGAACCGGCGGAAGCCGCCAAGCGCAGGGGCGTAGCCGGCATCCTCTATGCCTACAAGGTTGCCGGCACCGCCGCCGACCAGGGCAAGAGCCTCGACGAAGTGACGGCCCGGGCGCAGCGCGCCGGGGACAGCGTGCGCACCATCGGCGTCGCCATCGCGCCCTGCCAGGTGCCGGGCGCGAGCCAGCCGACCTTCACGCTGGGCGACGGCGAAATCGAGCTGGGCATGGGCATTCATGGCGAACCGGGCATCTCGCGCAAGCCGATGATGACCGCGGACGAGCTGGTCGACGAGATGGTCGACCGCCTGCTCGAAGACAAGCCGGCCACTCGCGGCGGGCGTGTATCCATCCTGGTTAATGGCCTTGGTGCCACGCCGCTCGAAGAGCTGTTCATCTTGTTTCGCCACGCCCGCAAGCGTCTCGGCGATGCCGGGCTGGAACTGGTGCAGCCGCTGGTCGGCCCCTATGTCACGTCGATGGAAATGGCCGGCGCCTCCATCTCGCTGTTCCACCTGGACGAAGAGCTCGAGAGCCTCTATCGCGCCCCCGCCAGCTGCCCGTTCTGGACCGTTTCATGAGCATGATCACCGCATCCACCCTCGGCGCCACCAGCCAGCGCGCCAATGCCGCCATGGCCACGCTCGAGCAGGAGCTGAACCAGGCGGACGCCATCCTGGGCGATGGCGATACCGGCGGCATGCTGGCGCGCGTGCTGTCGGCGCTTGCCGACACTGACCTTGCCACCGCGCCGGACCTCGGCACGGCGTTCGGTCAGCTGGCCAAAGCGGCCATGGCCAATACCGGATCGAGCTTGGGGACATTGTTTGCAACGGCGCTAATGACGTGTGCTAAGGGCAGCAAGGGCGAGCAGGAGATCGGCTGGTCGCGGCTGGCGGGACTGCTGGCGGCAGCACGCGACGCCATGCTGGCCCGCGGCGGCGCGAGCCTGGGCGACAAGACCGTGCTCGATGCGCTCGATGCGGTGGCCCGTTCGATCGATGGCCTGTCCGATCCGGTGGCGATTCGCGAGGCGGCGCGCCTTGCCGCGCATGGTGCGCTCACCGAGATCCGCGGCCCGCCGTGCCAGATCGGGCGCGCCCGCATGTTCGCCGACAAGAGCATCGGCATCGACGACCCCGGCATGCTGGCCTTCGGCAAGCTGGTCGACGCCATCGCAGCTTAGGCCGACCAGCAATCACAAGAACTCGTCATCCCCGCGCCAGCGGGGATGATCGTTTTGGGGCTCAGTCGATCAGTTGCGGTAGCCGAGGCTGCGGGAAATCTGGTCGGCGTGGTGGATCACCACCTTGGACATTTCGTCGACCGTTTCTATCGGCAGCTTCCACGCCGGACCCGAAATCGAGAGACCGGCAAACACGACACCGGCCTGATTGCGGATCGGCGCGCCGACGCAGCGCAGGCCCGGCTGATGCTCGGCCTCGTCGATGGAATAGCCACGCTCGCGAATGGTGGCGAGTTCGGCGCGCAGACGATCTTCGGTGGTGATCGTGCTGCTTGTGAAGCGCTCGAGGCCATTGGCCACCAGGCGATTGACGGCATCCTCGGGTTGCCATGCGAGGATCGCCTTGCCGACGCTGGTGCAGTGCGCGGGGGCATTTTCGATAAAGGTCGACGTCGCCGGCATGGCGCTGTCTGGCGCCGGATCGGCACGGCGGATGACCACGGCACGGTAGCCGTCGAACACGGCCAGATGCACGGTATGACCGGTCATCTGGCGCAACGCCTCGACATAGGGACGCGCTTCGCGATGCAGGTCGAAATTGGAGAGCGCGATGTT
>DAISVW010000429.1:0-2406 GCA_036826695.1 Aestuariivirga sp. | reverse complement strand
GGCTGCTCGCCGAATTCCTGATCGCCGGAATAGCCGTCGGCATGTTCATGTGGATCGGCGAAAAGCCGCTGTCGACCTCGCTCGCCGTGCCGTTCTTCAAGGATGTGCTCATTCCCTTCGGCGTCTTCTTCATCTTCGTCGGCATGTTCGTCGTGGTGGGGGCGGGCAACGCCGTCAACATGACCGACGGCCTCGACGGGCTGGCGATCGTTCCGGTGATGATCGCCGCCGCGAGCCTCGGGCTCATCGTCTATCTGGTCGGCAATTTCGTGTTCTCCAACTACCTGGAACTGCATTTCGTGCGCGGTTCCGGCGAACTCGCCATCATCTGCGGCGCCATCGTCGGCGCCAGCCTCGGCTTCCTGTGGTTCAACGCGCCGCCGGCCATGATCTTCATGGGCGATACCGGCTCGCTTTCGCTGGGCGGCGCGCTGGGGGCCATCGCGGTGGCGGCCAAGCATGAGATCGTGCTCGGCATCATCGGCGGGCTGTTCGTGCTCGAAACGCTCTCGGTCATCATTCAGGTGGCATCGTTCAAGCTCACCGGCAAGCGGGTCTTCGCCATGGCGCCGCTGCACCATCATTTCGAGCAGAAGGGCTGGAAGGAGCCGACGATCGTCATCCGCTTCTGGATCATCGCCATGGTGCTGGCGCTGATCGGCCTCTCGACACTGAAGCTGAGGTAGGAATTGTTCCCAGCCACCTCATTCAAGGGCAGGAAGGTCGCGGTGTTCGGCCTGGCGCGGTCCGGCACGGCCTGCATCGAGGCGCTGCTCGCGGGCGGCGCCGAGGTGCATGGCTGGGACGATTCGGCGCCCGCCGTCGAAAAGGCCAGGGCCGCCGGCCTTCCGGTGAGCGACCTCCACGCGCTCGATTTCGCGGGGCTTGATGCGCTGGTGCTGAGCCCGGGCGTTCCGCTCACCCATCCTGATCCGCACTGGACGGTGCTCAAGGCCCGCCATGCGGGCATCGAGGTGATCGGCGACACGGAGGTCTTCGCGCGCGAGGCCGAGGCGGCCGGCGCTATCATCGTGGCGATCACCGGCACCAATGGCAAGTCGACGACCACTGCGCTCACCGGCCATGTGCTGGCGGCGGCCGGGCTCGACGTCGATGTTGGCGGCAACATCGGCAAGGCGGTGTTCCTGCTGCGCCAGCCGGTGAAGGGCCGGGTCTATGTCCTCGAACTTTCATCCTTCCAGATCGACCTGATGCCGGGGCTGAAGCCCAGGGTCGGCATTCTCACCAACATCACGCCGGACCACCTCGACCGTCACGGGACGATGGAGAACTACGCCGCCGTCAAGGCCCGCATGTTCGTGAGGCAGGGCAGGGGCGATACCGCGCTGTGCGGCGTGGACGACAGATGGAGTGCGTCCATCGCGGGCCAGGCGGCTGCCGGGGGCGCGGACGTCCGGCGCGTTTCGGTGCTGGAGGATCTGACTGACGGCATCGCGGCGCCCGATGGCATCCTGCGGGACCGGCGCGATGGCAAGCTCGTGGGCGAGATCGTGCTGACGGACATGCCGGCGCTCAAAGGACGCCACAACTGGCAGAATGCCTGCCTGGCCTATGGCGCGGCGCGGGCGCTGGGCATCGAGGCCAGCGCCATCGCCGCCGCCATGCGCGGCTTCCCCGGCCTCGCCCACCGCATGCAGCAGGTGGGCCGCGTCGGCGCCATCGCCTTCGTCAATGATTCGAAGGCCACCAATGCCGATGCCGCCGAAAAGGCGCTGTCGTCCTTCGAGAACATCTACTGGATCCTGGGCGGCATCGCCAAATCCGGCGGCATAGAACCGCTGAAGCCGCTGTACAGCCGCGTGGCGCGCGCCTATCTCATCGGCCAGGCGGCGGAGAGCTTCAAGGCGGCGATCGGCGATGCGCTCCCGACCGAAATCTGCGGCACCCTCGACAAGGCGGTAGCCGCAGCGCTGCGCGACGCGCGGCGGGACAGTCCTGCTTCCGCGGTGGTGCTGCTGTCGCCGGCCTGCGCCAGCTTTGACCAGTATCCCAATTTCGAAGTGCGCGGCGAAGCCTTCGTCAGGGCCGTCGCAGAGCTTCCCGGAGTGGAAATGACAGTTCCAGGAGATTCCCATGCTGCTCGGACGTAGCGACCGCGGCCTGCTCGCCCAATGGTGGTTCACGGTCGACCGTGGCCTGATGTTCGCCGTCCTGCTGCTCATGGCCTCGGGCGTGCTGGTGAGCATGGCGGCGAGCCCGCCGGTCGCTGAGCGGATCGGCGCCGACACATTCCACTTCATCAAGGGCCAGCTTTTCTATCTGGGTTGCGCCGTGCCGCTGCTGGTGGGCCTTTCCTTCATGAGCCCGCGGCTGGCGCGGCGGGCGGGGCGCATCGTATTCTTCGGCGCCCTTGTGCTGATGGTGGCGGCCCTCTTCTACGGACCT
>DAISVW010000428.1:0-2413 GCA_036826695.1 Aestuariivirga sp. | reverse complement strand
GCCGGAGTTCAGCTCTCTCGGCGCCATATTCTCCAAATCTCTTGACTGCGCAGAAAAGGTACGGCGAGGTCGTGCCCCCAAGTGCCGGAACAAGAACCGCGAACCTGCGCTCGTGCAGGAGCAATGAACGGTCCGGCCTCATGGATCAGGAAGTTGCGAGATCCCCGGGCTGCATCGATGTTGCGCCAAGCGCGGGTGTCGTTGCCGGTACTCCCGCGAAACCATCTGTGTGCCGGTTTCAAGCCCGACGACTAGGAATTGTGCGAGGCGCCTGATGGCCGGAGCGGCTGGCGGGCGCTCGAAGCGAGGCCGGCCGCCCGCATGGTGTCCGACGCGGAACCGTCTGCACCCCAGTCAAGTTCCGCATACACCGGCTGGTGATCGGAGGCGTCCGCCGCCTCATCAATCCAGGCACGGCGCACCAAGCCGGCGAATTCCAGCGTGACGAAGATGTGGTCGATCCGCTTGGCCTGTTCGATGTCATTGGCGGGATACGTGATGCCGGCCTGCTCGCTCACCCCGGCTAGCGTGAGCGCATCGCCGAATAGGCCGTGCTCGGCCAGCCGGCCGTAGTCCGGGCTTACCGGCCCCGTCAGCAGCGTATACTCAGGCGCGTTCGGCATCATGTTGAAATCGCCCAGCAGGATCGCCGGACCCGGCATGGGCGGAACCTCGTCCCTGGCGATGGCGATCCAGTCGGCGCCATACTCGGAGGCGGGAACGCCCGGCCCGGTGATCGGCCCGCCCTGCCGCGGCGCATCGGCGATGATGTCAATGATCTGCCGGGTCTGCAGCAGCCGCTGGCGTTCTGAAACATAGTTCATATGAGTGACATAGAACCGGAACGGCCCGACGGGATGGCCAATCACGGTTTCGAGCAGGATGCTGGAATCATTCAGGTGACCATGGACGGGGTAGGACGGCAGCGGAAAGCTGCGCGCCGTCAGCACCGGCCAGCGCGAGATCACCATCAGCCCATACTGGCGGCGGCGGTTCACCACCCGGCCATCCGCGGTGCGGCTGCTGCCGTCGATGTCGATCGAGGGCGCGAAGAACACATGCCGGTCCGGAAACAGTTCGGCCAGCCGCTGGACCTGGTCGGCATGCTCCATCTCCCGCCAGTCGCGCTCCACCTCCTGGAGCCCGATGACGTCAGCCGCCGCCACGGTGCGGGCGATGCGGTCAAGATCGACCAGACCGTCGCGGCCCTTGCCCCATTGGATATTGTAGGTTGAAATGAGCATTTGCGTTGTCCCCAGGCTGTTTTCGAGCGTGCCACAATGTGTCATCATATGTTCATGACGATTATCCAACGCTGCTGGGATTGTCATCGGCCATGCCGCCAAGAGAGACCGCGGCGGCCACCTGGGGAGGATCCACGATGCTGCGACTTCTGATTGCCGGGGCGGTGATTTCCGGCGCCATTGCTGTCACCGTCGGCGAGGCTGCCGCGGAGAAGGTGTTCCGGCGTGCCAATGACCTGAGCTATGGCGGCAAGGAAAGCCTCGATCCGATCTCGCCCAACCGCTTCTATGAAGTCAACGACATGGTCTATTCCAGGCTGGTGCGGCAGGATGACAATGGCGAGCCCGCGCCTGAACTTGCCACGTCCTGGACCGCCAATGAAACCGCCACCGAATGGACCCTCAAGCTGCAGACCGGCGTCACCTTCCACGACGGCTCGGCCTTCGACGCCGCCGACGTCAAATACACGCTGGAGCGGATCAAGGACCCCGCGCTGGAATCGCCTCTGGCCTCGGTCCTCGATTTCATTTCGCGGGTCGATGTGGTCGATCCGGCGACCGCCAGGATCGTGCTGTCCAAGCCGCATGCCGGCCTGCCGCTGCTGCTGATGGATTACCGGGTGCGGATGATTCCGGAAGGCTCCGGCGCCGGGATCGCCAAGTCAGGCATCGGCACCGGGCCGTTCAAGATCGAAAGCTATGATCCCGAAGGCCAGACCGTGCTGGTCGCCAATGATGCCTATTGGGAGGGCCGGCCCAAGCTCGACAAGGTGGTGTTCACCGCCATTCCCGACAGCGAGGCGCGAAACCAGGCCATGCTGGCGGGCCAGCTCAACTACAATACGCTGACCCTCGACCAGATTGCGCAGTACAAGGACAACCCCGCCTTCACGGTGCAGAACTACCCGGCGGGCGGCTGGTTCGGACTGGTGTTCCGCACTGACACCGCGCCGTTCACCGACCCGAGGGTGCGCAAAGCCATGCGCATTCCCGTCGACCGCGCCGAGATGATGAAGCTGATGGTGGGCGACGGCAATGGTGTTACGGGCTGCGACCAGCCGGTGAAGGCCAACGATCCGTTCCGGGCGGAGCTTGCTTGCCCGCCGGACCCCGAAGGCGCTAAGAAGCTGCTCTCCTATGTCTTCTACAACTAGGGATTCGATATCGAA
>DAISVW010000427.1:0-2429 GCA_036826695.1 Aestuariivirga sp. | reverse complement strand
GCAGCCCGGCGCGTGCGGCGCTGATGAGCGGCCAGTACCAGCAGCGCCACGGGTTTGAGTTCCTGACACCCGAGGGTGCCGATGGTGGCAAGCAGGGCCTTGCGCCCGAGCAGCGCGTCTTCGCTGCCGACCTCAAGGCCGCGGGCTACCGCACCGGGATCGTCGGGAAGTGGCACCTCGGATCGACGCCGGATCGCCTGCCGACGGCGCGCGGCTTTGACTTCTTTCACGGCTTCCTCTCGGGCGAGACTGCCTATGCCGATGCCGCAACCCCGGGCCTGACCAGCCTTCCCATCCCTTATCTCGGGGACCGCAGTTTCACGCGCAAATCCGACTGGGTCCGGGTCATGACATCGCGGGCCGGGCAGGAGGGCCCACCCACCGTCGTGAACAATGACAATGTCTACCTGACCGACGACCTGACGGAACAGGCCGTGAGCTTCATCAGGGAAGCCGGGGATACGCCCTATTTCCTCTATGCGGCCCATCTGGCGCCCCACTCGCCCATGCAGGCGCTGGAGGCCGACATCGCCCGGTTCAAGCACATCAAGGAGCCGCTGCAGCGCGTCTATGCGGCCATGATCCACTCGCTCGACCGCAGTGTCGGGAAGATCCTCGATGCGGTGAAGAAGTCGGGCAAGGCGGACAATACCATCATCATCTTCACGGCCGACAACGGAGCGGCCACCTATCTCGGCGTTTCGGATTGCGAGACGATCGCCGGCGGCAAGCTCAGCATGTTCGAGGGTGGTACCCGCGTGCCCTACATCGTCAGCTGGCCTGCTCGCTGGCCCAAGGCAAGCGTCGATGCCCGCAACGTATCGCATCTCGACATCGCGCCGACGGTGCTCGCGGCGGCCGGTGCCACGTCTGCCACTGCGTTCGATGGCAAGGACCTGACGCCGCTGATGCAGCCGGGCCGCCGTTCCGAGGTGGTGCATGAAACGCTGTTCTGGCGCGTGGGCCCGGAATATGCCGCGCTGTCGGGTGACATGAAGCTGATTTCCAACACGCGGCCGGGGTCGTTCCCGTGGCTCTTCGACATCTCGAAGGATCCAACGGAAAGGAACCTGCTCACGTTCAGCCGGCGCGATGCGGTGGGAGAACTCGTCAAGCGATACAAGGCGTGGGAGAGCTCGATGAAGGCGCCGAATTGGCAGCCCAAGCAGGTTGTACAGGTTTTCCAATGCGGAAGGATCTCGTTCCATGAGCAGTGAGCGACCGGCCGGGCAGGCTGGCCTCTTCCCCTTCAGCGATCGTGGCCTCAGGATGCTTTCGCGGGTCCGGCAGTTCATGCGCGAGCGCGTGCTGCCCCGCGAGGCCGAGTTCCAGGCGCAGATCGAGGCAGGTCCCAACCCATGGACCACGCCGCCCGTCCTCGACGAACTGAAGCGGCAGGCCAAGGCTGAGGGCCTCTGGAACCTCTTCCTGCCGGGGGATGAAGGCTTCAGCAATCTCGACTATGCCCCGATGGCCGAGGAGATGGGACGGATCATCTGGGCGTCCGAGGTTTTCACCTGCAATGCGCCTGAAACAGGCAACATGGAGGTCCTTCGCCGCTTCGGCCGCCCGCGAGGGCACGCGCCAGCTCGAACTCGCCCATGAGCATGCCGCGCGCGCGGGCGCCGCCGCGCTCGCCGCCGGCACCGAGGCCCCAGAGGCTCGGTCGGCCGCAAGCAACCGCCTCGGCGCCGAGGGCGCGCGCCCGCAGGATGTCGACGCCGCGGCGGATGCCGCCATCGACGACCACGGGGCCGCGGCCACCGGCGGCCTCGGCGCAGGCGGCCAGCACGCTTGCCGTCGCCGGCGCGCCGTCGAGCTGCCGTCCGCCGTGGTTCGAGAGCCACACCCCGCGCGCGCCGGCGTCGAACGCGGCGCGCACATCGTCCGGGCGGCAGAGGCCCTTCACGAGCACCGGCTTCGAGGTCCACGACGCGAGCGCCTCGACATCCTTCCAGTTTGCCGAGGCGTCGATCGTCCACGAGAGGGCGCCGCCGATCCCGACGCCCGAGTGGCCCGTGGGTCCGCCGGGGCGCTCGAGGTTCACGATGCGGAGGCCGTCCGGCACGCGGAATCCGTTGCGCATGTCGCGCTCGCGGATTCCCCAGACGGGCGTGTCGGCGGTCACCGCGAAGGCGTCGATCCCCGCGCGCTCGGCGCGGGCGACGAGTTCGCGCGTGAATCCGCGGTCCTGCGAGATGTAGACCTGCATCCAGAGCGGCCCGTCGGTGGCGGCGCGCACTTCCTCGAGCGCGGTGGTCGAGAGGCTCGAGAGGCACATGGGAATCCCTGCGGCGGCACATGCGCGCGCGGTGGCGCACTCGCCGTCGGGGTGCGACATCTTATGCATGGAGGTCCGAGCCGCGAGGAGCGGGGACGCGCTGGCCCGTCCGCACAGCGTGGACGCGGCCGTGCCGGCCGTGCCATCG
>DAISVW010000426.1:0-2440 GCA_036826695.1 Aestuariivirga sp. | reverse complement strand
CCCGCCAGCCTCGAAGTGACGGCGGAAGCCGACGGGCTGATCATGGGGCTGCGCCACAAGACCCGCAATGTGCATGGCGTGCAGTTCCACCCGGAAAGCATTGCCTCGGAGCACGGTCACAGGATCCTCCGCAACTTCCTCTCCCTGGCGAGGGCCAGCTGATGGCTGACATGAAACCGCTGATCGCCAAGGTGGCCGCCGGAACGCCGCTCAGCCGCGCCGAGGCGCGCGAGGCCTTTCAGGTGATGATGTCGGGCGATGCCACGCCCTCGCAGATCGGCGGCTTCCTGATGGCGCTCCGGGTGCGCGGCGAGACGGTGGACGAGATCACCGCCGCGGTGGAGATCATGCGCGAGAAGATGCTGCGGGTCACCGCACCCGCCGCCGCCATCGACATCGTCGGCACCGGCGGCGATGCCTCGGGCTCCTACAACATTTCCACCTGTGCTGCCTTCGTGGCGGCGGGGGCTGGCCTGAACGTCGCCAAGCACGGCAACCGCGCCCTGTCGTCCAAATCCGGCGCGGCAGATGTGCTCACCGCGCTGGGCGTCAAGCTGGACATCGGGCCCGAGAGGATCGCGGACTGTATTTCCGAAGCCGGCGTTGGCTTCATGTTCGCGCCCGCCCATCATGCCTCGATGAAGCATGTGGGCCCATCGCGCGTGGAACTCGGGACACGGACGATTTTCAACCTGCTGGGCCCCCTCTCCAACCCCGCCGGGGTGAAACGCCAGGTGACCGGCGTCTTCGCCCGCCAGTGGGTGGAGCCGCTCGCCCATGTGCTGCGGAACCTGGGCTCAGAGGCCTGCTGGATCTGCCATGGCGAAGGCGGCCTCGACGAAATCGTGCCGAGCGGCGCCACCTTCATTGCCGCGTTGCAGGACGGCGAGGTCACGACCTTCGAACTCACCCCCGAACAGGCCGGGCTGAAACGCGCCAGCTTCGAAGAGCTGAAAGGCGGCGATGCCGCGCACAACGCCGCTGCGCTGCGCCATGTGCTGGCGGGCAAGCCCTCCGCCTTCCGCGATGCCGCGGTGATGACCGCCGCCGCGGCGCTGGTGGTGGCCGGCCGCGCCGCCGGTTACCGCGCCGCCATCAGCCAGGCCCAGGCGGCCATCGACAGCGGCGCCGCCGAACGGGCGCTGGCCAGCCTCATCAGGGTTTCGAATTCCTGATGGCCACCATTCTCGACAGGATCGCGGCTTACAAACGCGAAGAGGTTGCCGCCGCCCGGAACGCCACTTCGCGCGCTGAGCTTGAAACCCGCGCCCGCCAGGCGCCGCCGGTGCGCGGCTTCGCGGCGGCCCTCGCCGCGAAACAGGCGAAGGGCGAATGGGCGCTGATCGCCGAGATCAAGAAGGCGAGCCCGTCCAAGGGCCTGATCCGCGCCGATTTCGATCCGCCGGCGCTGGCCCGCGCCTATGAGGCGGGCGGTGCCGCCTGCCTCTCGGTCTTGACCGATGCGCCATCCTTCCAGGGCGCGCCGGAATATCTGACGGCGGCCCGCCAGGCCTGCGCCCTCCCGGCGCTCCGCAAGGATTTCATGCTCGATCCCTGGCAGGTGACCGAGGCCCGCGCCTGGGGGGCGGATTGCATCCTGCTCATCATGGCGATGATCGATGCCGCGCTGGCGGACGAACTCGAAGCCGACGCCCGGGACTGGCGCCTCGACGTCCTCATCGAAGTCCATGACGAGCCGGAGCTGGAACGCGCCCTGAAACTCCGCTCGCCGCTCATCGGCGTCAACAACCGCAATCTCCACACGTTTGAAACCTCGCTCGAGACCACCGCGCGCCTCGCCCCGCTGATCCCGAAGGACCGCACCGTGGTGGGCGAGAGCGGGCTGTTCACGCCGCATGATCTGGCGAGGCTGGCGCGCTCCGGCGTCAACGCCTTCCTGATCGGCGAGAGCCTGATGCGCCAGCCGGACGTGACCGCCGCCACCCGCGCCATTCTGGAAAAGCCATGAGCCGCCTTACCCATCTCGACGCCGAAGGCACCGCCCATATGGTGGACGTGTCCGAAAAGCACGTCACCAGCCGCTCCGCCACGGCGCGGGCCAGCGTCGCGATGAAGCCGGAGACGCTGGCGCTGGTGCTGTCCGGCACGGCCAAAAAAGGCGACGTCATCGCCACCGCCCGCATTGCCGGCATCATGGCGGCCAAGAAGACGTCCGATCTCATCCCGCTCTGCCACCCGCTGGCGGTGACCAGGGTGACGGTAGAGTTCACGCCGGACGAAGCCGCGTCCGCCATCCATGTCGAAGCCACCGTGAAGGTCGACGGCAAGACCGGCGTCGAAATGGAAGCCCTCACCGCCTGCGCGGTCGCCTGCCTGACGCTCTACGACATGCTGAAAGCGGCGGACCGCGGCATGAAGATCACCAACCTCCGGCTTGAGGAAAAGACCGGCGGCAAGTCGGGGCGGTTTACGGCGGAGT
>DAISVW010000425.1:0-2460 GCA_036826695.1 Aestuariivirga sp. | reverse complement strand
GGCTCCTCTCCCCCCCCCCAATCCCCCAGAAGTTCCCCCACCCCGCCCCGTGCTCCCCCCATGGCGGGCTCCGCGACGGAACGACCGATCGCGGCCGCGGCCGCTCCGGACAACCATCTGTTCAGTTTCATGAGCGTTCTCCTCCAGCTTGTTCTGTCGCAGGCGCACAATTCCGAAATGCCGGACAACTGTGCGTCTTGCCAGACGAAGCTTGTACTGCAATAGCTTCACAGTCAAGGGAACCGGAGGCGCACATGGCGAAGATCAGGCTGAAGGGGATGACGTGGGATCACCGGCGGGCAATCGATCCGCTGCTGGCGGCGCAGGAGTTCTTTAACCAGCGTTATCCGGATATCGAGGTGACATGGCACAGCCGCCCGCTGAGCGGCTTTGAATTTACGCCGGTCGATGTTCTGGCCGAGACCTATGACCTGATCATTCTCGATCATCCCTTCATGGGGCTGGTCGCTGAAAGCCGCTGCCTGCTGCCATTGGCTTCACGCCTCACGCTCCAGGATAACGACTTCGTGGGTCCATCGCTTGCGACCTACCGGATGGCCGGCGAGATCTGGGCCGTTCCCGTGGACGCGGCGTGCCAGGTGGCAGCATCCCGGCCTGACCTGATGGCCCGGATCGACGCCGAGGCGCCGCGTGACTGGGATCAGCTTCTTGAACTCGGGCGCTTGGCACAGCGGAATGGTCTGTCACTCGCCATCGGCCTCAAGGGCGTGCACAGCCTCATGACTTTCTTTACGCTGATGGCCAATCTCGGCACGCCGTGCGCCACCGATCCCGCGCAGCCTCTTTTTGAGGCCGGAGCTGCACGTGAGGCGCTGGGCCTGATGCGGGCGCTCATTGCCTATTGTCCGCCGCAGGCGCTCGACTGGAACAGCATCGCGCTGCATGACCAGATGCAGGCGCGCGATGATCTCGTGTTCTGCCCGGCTGTTTATTGCTATGCCACCTATGCCGAGGCGGACCATGCGCATCCGTTGCGCTTTCATGATTTCCCCGGGCCCAAGGGCCCCGGCGGCTCGACCATCGGCGGCACCGGACTTGGCGTATCGGCACGCAGCGCCCATCCGGACGCGGCTCTCGCATATGCCAGCTTTGCGGCCGAACTGGACACCCAGCTGATGTTTGCGCGTCACCACGGCCAGCCAGCGCGGCGCGCCGCGGGGGAGGATGACGCGATCAACAAGCGTTTCGGCGGCTGCTACCGCGATACCCGCGCCACCATGGACCAGTGCTGGATCAGGCCGCGTTACGATGGTTATCTTCAGTTCCAGGAGAGGGCCGGTGACCTGATCGAAGCCTCTCTGCGGGGCGAGATCAGCGCGGCAAGCCTGCTGGACCGGCTTCAGCGCCTGCATGCGGAGCCTAGCCGAGGCGGCGGGACAGTCTCTCCGCGGCATTCATGACGCAGGCGATCAGGCGCTCACGGTTGGGCTTGTTGAGACGCTGTTCTGGCACCACGACGCTCATTGCCGCGAAGCACAGCCCGGACGCATCGAGAATCGGCGCCGCGATGCAGCCCGCGTGCTCATTGGCTTCGTTGAGCTCGGTGGCATAGCCGAGACGGCGGAACTTCCGGATCTGCGCGATGAGTTTCTCGGCGTCCATGACGGCGTTTCCGGTCGGTGACTGGCGCATGGTCGCCTTCAACAGGTCCCTCAATTCGGCATCGGAGAGGTCCGAAACCAGAAGCCTCCCTGCCGCTGCCCAGTTCACCGGCACGCGGGTGCCGACATTGCTGATGATGCGCAGGTGGCCGTGGCCTTCCTCCTTGAGCAGAACCATCATCATGCCGTTGTCGAGAACCGAAAGCTGAACCGTCTCGCCGGTTTCGTCGCGCAACTCCTCGGCGATCAGCGCGCCGTCACGCAGAAGGTCGACCTGGCTCCGGTAGGCCATGCCGAGCTCATAGATCTTGCGGCCAATGAAAAGACCATTGCCCTTGCTCGATGGTGCCACGAAGTCCGCCTCGTTCAGCGTCCGTATCAGCTCATAGGCCGTCGACTTGGGAATCCCGAGCTCGGCGATGATCTGCGCCACTGTCACGGGCCCGCGATGCGACAGCATCAACCCCAGGATGTCGATCGCCCGCCTCACGCTGCGTGAACCGTCGCTGGCGTCCGCCGTGCCCGGCGTTGCGGGTTTCCGGATGTTTCGGTCCTTGCGGCCCATTGTATCCATGCTCATTTCCGCTATTCTAGACAGCAGTCCGGCATATGGAAACAAGAAGTTTGAACCGGCGGCAGGCGAGGGCGCTCATGAGGATCACCGACATCGAAGTGGTCGAATTGCGGGTACCCGGCTGGACCGGAGAAACCTTCGACGGCTCCTATGACAATTGCCTGGTGCTCGTCCACACCGACGAAGGGCTGACCGGCATCGCCGAAGTCGACAGCGTGCCCTCGGTCATCCGGGCCATCATCGACGCGCCGCGCTCGCACACCC
>DAISVW010000424.1:0-2476 GCA_036826695.1 Aestuariivirga sp. | reverse complement strand
TGCTCGGCCTCTCCTTCGGGGTAGAAATCCAGATCAACGCCGAAGCCCGACTCCGCAGCGGCCATTCGCATCAGGTCGATAAAGCAGCCGAGGCCGATCGTGATCTGGCGGCCGAACGGGTCCGTCTGGGGCAGGGTACGTTCAGGATCCAGAAACAGGGCGACGCCGTCCTGGCCAACCAGTTGGGCCCTCCAGGGCTGCAGGTTGTGCGGATTGGGAGCGAGTAGCGCCCAGGACAGGGCATTGCGGCGGATCTCGCCATAGCTGCCTGCGATTGACCAGGGCTCCATCGCTCGGGTTGGGGCGCGGCTTGCCTCGATCGCGCCGGCACCAACACCCGCCGCCACGATTGCGCCCCCTCCAACCAACAGCAGCGTCCTTCGACTTGCAAGACGCATCGCACCGTCCCTCTCTACCGGTTGCCCGGCATACCATTCCGGGGCCTCAACAGGCCTGTCGGGTCTGATCCCGATCACCATCTCGACATTGCGGTCCGGGGCCGGCGTCAGATCAGACTTGCCAACTCGACACAGCTCTATTAAGTTCAATATCGTACTACATGCGCGGCCGTGTCAATGCCGGCAGGCGAAGAAAACAAGGGGTCGTCACGACCATGAGCCGGAAGACGCTTATCTTTCTTGGGCATCCGGCGCCGGAGAGCTATTGTGGTGCGATGGCTGTTCGCGCGCTCGACCGGGCCCTCGCCATGGGCAGCGAAGCGCAACTGCTCAGGCTCGCCGATCTTCAGTTCTCGGTGCCGGCGGAGGGAAGAGCGGACGATGACCTGACGCTGCAGCCGGAAGTCGCCCGCTTCCAGCACGCGCTCCGCGCGGCAGATCATCTGGTCTTCATCTTTCCGATCTGGTGGGGAGGGATGCCGGGGCGCTTCAAATCGCTGATCGAACTGGCCCTGAGGCCGGGGTTTGCGTTTCAGTACATACAGAACTCGATCCGCTGGAAGCGCCGGCGTACCGGCAAAACAGCGGAGCTGTTGGTCACGAGGGACACGCCCCCTTGGTATTATCGCACCATCTACCGTGATGCGTGGATCAGCGAACTGCGCCGCAACATTCTCGAGTTCTGCGGCGTCAAGGTCACGCGGGTTCGGCGTTTTGGTTCCATGCGAGTATCGACCGAGGCCCAGCGTGAAGCCTGGCTCGACAGAGTTTAGCTGTCAGTTTTCGCTGAAAGATCCCGCACCATGACTACCGATATCCCGTCCCGCAGCTCATCGGCTCCCTCCCGTCTCCCCTATCTCGTTGCCGCGTTTGTCCTGCTTCTCCAGGGATTCAGCATCTTCGCGCCCATGGCTGTACTTGGCGGAGCGATCCAGTGGCCTGACAGCCTCGATTATGCTCCCGCAAGGATGATGCCGTTGCTCCTCGAACAGCTGGATGCTGTGCGACTGGGGTATGGATTGTATCTCGGCTATTCATTGCTGTTCCTTGTAACCGGAGTGCTCACCGTGCGTTTGGCGGCTAGGCCCGGGCCGCTGGGCATCCTCGGCCTGATCGCCATAGGCGCTGCATCGGTTTCGACCCTCGCAAGGGCCATAGGGATCATCCGCTGGCTCACGGGCAGCACGGTCCTGGCGGAAGCCTACTCCGCTCAGGGTCTGTCACCAGACGCGCGTGCCGCCATTGAGGCGATGCAGGCAGCCATGAATGCCTGGGGCGGGGCGATTGGCGAGACTTTGGGCGTAGCGGCTTTCGCGGCGATCTGGGCGATATCGGTGAGTCTGATCATTCTCCGCGACAGACAGCTTCCGGCCTGGGCGGGTCTGACGGGGCTGGTTGCGGGTGTAGTGGTCGCGCTGCCTGGCCTTGAACTGTTCGGCGTCGCGCCGCCGGTCTCAATCGTGCTCTCAACGACGGGTATCCAGCTCTGGTTCATGGCACTTGGCTTTCTGTTCCTCTGGCGCGCGCTGCGCCGATCTGCCTGAGGCGGGAGGCGGCCGGATCTGCCCGACAATCCTGATCCCTCGACTTGAGCGTGGGTCCGTTTCATCAGGGTCGTCGGCTGGATCCCGGGCCGCCGGACCAAGACCGGTTGAGTTGGACCCCGTCCAGCTGGTCCGGAACTGGACCGGATTATGGCGTGAGCCTGATTCACTGCATCTTCGGAACCGCGGAGCACTTACACCTCAACCGATCAGGCTCCGGGCTGTTTCCCAGCCAGGCCAGTTCCCTCACACGGCCTCCGACCGCCAGCCCGCACCCAGCGCGAGGTGGGCCTGGGCCCAAGCCTCGCGTTCAGCGGCCTCTGCATTGGCCAGAGCGAGCTCCGCCGAGAGCAGGGTAGCCTCGGCGAGGGCGAGGTCCAGAGGTGTCGCGGCCCCGGACCTCGCGCGCGCGCGTCGTCTCGGCCTCGACCCGGGCGGGCTCTGCGGCGGCACGTACGGCGCGAGCGTCTCGACGCCCGCGAAGACCATCTTTCGCGGATGGCTCTGTGCCGCCAGGTTCTCGATGGCGGCACG
>DAISVW010000423.1:0-2488 GCA_036826695.1 Aestuariivirga sp. | reverse complement strand
GGTTAGTCACCGGCGCGGAAGTCACGTATTGTGACGCCCTCAGGCAGCCTTGTCCGCCCAGGCGGCGAGGGCAGGGTTGGCTTCTCAGGCCCCGAGCTTCGGGTTGTGGCGGTAAAGCGTGGAGCAATAGGGGCACACCGTCTCGGTCTCTGTCCCCATGTCGATGAAGATGTGCGGATGGTCGAAGGGCGGCGGCGCGCCGATGCACATGAATTCACGCGCCCCCACCTCGATCACCGATAGCCCCATCTGATTCTGGAAATGCGGCGTTGCGCCCGATGCCATGTCATCCTCGAAATGCTTGTGCGGAGGGCCGATTAGCATATCCTCGCCGCCATGCACAGGTTCAATTCCGGCGGCGTGGAGATCGCCTATGAGACGGCGGGCGAGGGGCCGCCCATCCTGCTGATCCACGGTTTTGCCTCGACCGGCCGCGTCAACTGGTGGGATACGGGCTGGGTGAAGACGCTGACCGGGGCCGGGCGGCGGGTCATCACCTTCGATCACCGCGGTCATGGCGCAAGCGCCAAGCTCTATGACTCCGCCCTCTACAGCGCCGCCGCCATGGCCGAGGATGCGCGGCGTCTGCTCGACCACCTCGAAATCCCGGTGGCCGATGTCATGGGCTATTCCATGGGCGCGCGGGTGGCGGCGCTCATGGCCATCGCCCATCCGGAGCGCCTGCACCGTGTGGTGCTGGCGGGGCTTGCTTCGCGGATGATCACCGGGGTGGGCGGGTCGGAGGCGATTGCCGAGGCGCTTGAGGCTCCCAGCCGGTTGGCGGTGACGGACCCGAATGCAAGGGCGTTCCGGGTGTTCGCCGAGCAGACGAAAAGCGATCTGAAGGCGCTCGCCGCCTGCATCCGCGCCTCGCGCCAGAAGATCGCGCCGGAAGATCTGGCTACAATCCGCGTCCCTGTGCTGGTGGTGGCGGGCGAGAAGGATGACGTGGCGGGCGACGTGCAGACGCTCGTCAACGCCATTCCCGGCGCCCAGGGCCTGACGCTTCCCGGCCGCAACCACATGAATGCCGTGGGCGATAGCGGCTTCAAACAGGCGGTGCTGGCGTTTCTCTTGAAATCCGGCCGGTTTGACAACGTCCATCCCCGGTCATAGCCTTCACGGCATGGATCATTCCGCCACCTCGCGGGGCATCGCTTCCTATCCGCAGCCGGGCGCTGTCGTGCAACTGCTGAAGCCCGTCACGTGGTTTCCGCCGATGTGGGCCTTTGCCTGCGGGGCGGTGTCGTCGGGCCAGCCGATTTCCGCCAACTGGGTGCTGGTGGCGGCGGGGCTGCTGCTGTCGGGCCCTCTGGTGTGTGGCGCAAGCCAGGCGGTGAACGACTGGTATGACCGCCATGTCGACGCCATCAACGAGCCGGGGCGGCCGATTCCCTCCGGCCGGGTGCCGGGCAGCTGGGGTTTGCGGATTGCCGTCATATGGACCTTGCTGTCGCTCGCCGTGGCGGCGGGGCTGGGGCAAGCGGTGTTCTGGGCCGCCGTGGTCGGTCTCGTCATGGCCTGGGCCTACAGCGCGCCGCCCGCCCGCCTCAAGCTCAACGGCTGGTGGGGCAACGCCGCGGTGGCGCTGTGCTACGAGGGCCTTCCCTGGTTCACCGGCGCGGCGGCGCTGCTCGGCGGAGTGCCGCCATGGCCGGTCATCATCCTGGCGCTGCTCTATTCGGCGGGTGCCCATGGCATCATGACGCTCAATGATTTCAAGGCGATCGAGGGCGACAAGCGGATGGGCGTGGGCTCGCTGCCGGTGCAACTCGGCGTTGACGGCGCGGCACGGGTGGCCTGCGCGGTAATGGCGCTTCCACAGGCCGTGGTGGTGGCGCTGCTGTACGGGTGGGATCGGCCCTACCATGCGGCGGCGGTGCTGGCCCTGTTGCTCGTCCAGCTTCTGATGATGGCGCGCTTTCTCGGTGACCCGAAAGCCCGGGCGCTCTGGTACAGCGGGCTCGGCGTTACACTCTACGTGAGCGGCATGATGGTCAGCGCCTTCGCGGCGCGGGGCGTGGTCTGGTAGATCGGTGGCGGTTTGCCGATTTCTGCACGGAAGACTGTCAACCTAGATTGACAATCTGTACTGTCAGATTTACTATGCAGCCATGTCGAACCGTGCTGCGACAGGAACCATGGCGCCGCCAGGGCTTGGGTGGCTGGCAATCGCCCGGCTGGGCCTCGTGCAGGCCGCGCTGGGCGCCATCGTGGTGCTCACCACCTCGACCCTGAACCGGGTCATGGTTGTCGAACTGGCATTGCCCGCCATGCTGCCGGGTGTGCTGGTGGCCTGGCATTATGCGCTGCAGGTCTTAAGGCCGCGCTGGGGCCATGGCACCGATGGCGGCAGGAGGCGCACGCCATGGATCATCGCCGGCATGGCGGCGCTGGCGCTGGGCGGGCTGGGTGCCGCGCTCTACGTTCATCTCATGACCCTGCATGTGAACGCCGGAATCATGGGGGCCATCCTCTCTATCACGCT
>DAISVW010000422.1:0-2503 GCA_036826695.1 Aestuariivirga sp. | reverse complement strand
CAACCTGGTTCCGGTCACCCTTGGCAATGTGGTGGGCGGCGCTGGCGGGGTGGCGCTCAGCTATTGGCTGGCCTACCGGCCCCGCGGTTGCGCCCTATTCGCCGTCAGCGGACGAAGGGGTTTCCGCTGCTTCCTTGCGCGGCCGGCGCTCAATGCGGCGCTTGGTGGCTGGCGGAGCGGCGGCCTCTTCTGCCGGGGCAGGCTCGGGTGCCAGTGGTGCGGCGGCCGGGCGGCGCAGGAAGGACGGCGCCTCCCAGCGGCCCGAATCGGCAACTGGCGCCGGCGGGGTTTCGGAACGCAGTTGTTCTTCCGTCCGAGGTGGCGTGGCCTGCGGCTGCTGGTTGTCCTGGCGGCGGTCCTGCCAGCGCGGACGGAACCGGTCGCGGCCCTGGCCCTGATCACGGCCTTCACGGCCAAAATCACGCTGTTCGCGCGGTTGGCGAAACTGCTGGGCGGGCCGGTCCGGTGCACCGTCCATCACTGGCTGGTCGCCGAGCCCCTCTGGCTCGCCAGGCGTCTGGCTGCCGCCACGGGTCTCGACGGCGGCTTCCGGCTGATCCTCCTGGTCGTCCTCGTCGAAGTCATCGTCAGGACGGCGGAATTGCTGCTGCTGTTGCTGGTTGTAGACCTGCGCCGCGAAGACGATCCGCAGATAATGCTCGGCATGCTGGAAATAGCTCTCGGCCATTACGATGTCGCCCGAGGACTGGGCGTCCCGGCCAAGTTGCAGGTACTTGTCGGCGATGGTCTGGGCAGTGCCGCGGACTTTCACGTCCGGCCCGTTGCTCTCATAAACCCGGCTCAGCGGGTTGCCGCCGCCGCCACCTCCGCCTCCGCCGCCGCTGCGATGCCGGTTGCGATTGCGGTTCTTGTGGGTTGGTCTCATCTATTTCCTATTCCAAAATGATACGAGGTTGCGCATGCATGCTTCGCGGGCCCGCAAAGGGGGCCTCGCGGCATCTCGCCTTCTTTTCTGCTCACACAGCGAGCGTGTTCACGCCTTACCCGTTGGTTATCGGAAGGCTTCTGCCACAAGCGCGACCCTCGAAAGGGTTCACGCCTCGTCCCCGCCTGTGCTGAATGCAACTGGGTGTTCGCGCCATTTCAGCGGCAAACCCCCCAACGTCGTTCCCGGCACCAAAAAGTTAGGGCAGAAAGCGTTTCCGACTCGTCTTTAGCCCACGGACGATGACTTTCCAATGACTAATTTTCGTTCCCCCGGAACGCGAGACAGCGGACATGACCGCCGAGATCCCGGAACTGGCCAGCGGGCCTGAAACCGGCCACCGCGAACATCGCCACAACCTGAGGCCCCTGGCCCGCTCCGATTTCCACGACGACATGGCCGCCGGACACAAGATGGGCAGCCGCCCCCAGGGCAATGGCGCGGTAGGCATCAAGGCCGTCTTTCCCGCCGTCCAGGGCCAGGCGCGGGTCGAAGCAGCGAACATCCGGGCTCAGCCCGGCAATGTCCGGGGCTGGGATATAGGGCGGGTTTGAGACGATGATCTCGAAAACCCCGGTTACCGGTTTGAACCAATCTCCTTCCAGCAGCGAAAGCCGGTCCAGCACGCCGTGCCGACTGGCATTTTCAGCCGCCACCGCCAGGGCGGCGGCGGAGACATCGGTGGCGACGCCAAGCGCCTGCGGCCGTTCCGCCAGAATGGTCACGGCCACCGCACCAGTACCGGCGCCGAGTTCAAGAAGCCGCCCCGCCTTCGGCATGAGTGCCAGGGCCGTTTCCACCAGGGTTTCGGTGTCGGGGCGGGGATCGAGCGTGTCGGGCGTCACCGAGAACACCCGGCCATGGAATTCGCGTTCTCCCATGATGCGCGAAACCGGCTCGCGGGCTTCACGCCGCGCAACCGCCGCAGCGAATCGCCGCGCCTGTTCATCGGTAACAGAATGATCGGGGTCGAGAATGAGATCCTCGCGGCTGAGCCCCGTTGCCCACTGCAGCAAGAGCCTTGCATCCAGGTCTGGCGTATCGCACCCGGCGCCGCGCAGCCGCGCCGCCGCCTGGCCCAGCAGCGGCTTCACCCGCTCAAGCGGCATCATCCTGCCTAGCCAGCAGTTCCGCCTGATGATGGGTCATCAGCGCCTGGATCATTTCCTCCAGCGCCGGGCCCTCGATGATCTGATCGAGCTTGTAGAGGGTGAGGTTGATCCGGTGGTCGGTGCAGCGCCCCTGCGGGAAGTTGTAGGTGCGGATGCGTTCCGACCGGTCGCCGGAGCCCACCTGATCCTTGCGCTGGGCGGAACGCTCCTGGTCGATGCGCTGCCGCTCGATCTCGTAAAGCCTCGCGCGCAGCAGTTTCATCGCCGCGTTCTTGTTCTTGAGCTGGGATTTCTCGGTCTGCTGGGCAACCGCGATGCCGGTCGGAATGTGGGTGATGCGCACGGCCGAGTCGGTGGTGTTGACCGACTGGCCGCCGGGCACCGACGGACGATTGAAGTCGATCCGGAGGTCATTGTCCTAGATATTCACCTCCAAATCAACTGA
>DAISVW010000421.1:0-2508 GCA_036826695.1 Aestuariivirga sp. | reverse complement strand
TGATCCTGGCCCGTAACCGTTCGCCCGATCATTACTATCGCACGCTCATCGCCTCGCTGCTGACGCCGATCTGCGCGCCGGCGCTGCTGCAGGGGCCAAATGCGCTGCGCAGCCCGGAGGATTTGCGCAAGCACAAGCTGCTCTATGTCTATACCGCCGAGGAAGACTGGCAGATCTGGCTCGAGGCCGCCGGGGTGAAAGGCATCAAGCTTTCCGACCGGCTGGCCTTCGACAGCTATATTCTCGCCCAGGAAGCGGCCATCGAGGGCCGCGGCGTGGCCATGACCATCGGGCCTTTCGCCACCGAAGAGATCAAGCTGGGACGCCTCGTGCTGCCTTTCGCACTCAAGGCCCCGCACCGGCACAACTGGCTGCTGGCCTGCAATGCCGAGCACCGCCTGAAACCCAAGATCAGACGCTTTGAGGATTGGCTGGTGAAGCAGATCGCCGCCGATCACGCCCTCGACCCCTATCGTGAAAAAGGAAAGACACCGTGAGCATCAGCGAAACCGAAACCGCCCGAAGGCCGCGCCGCGAAGGCGGCGGACGCCGCGCCGGCACATCTGGCCGCAATCCGGTGCCGCAGCTGCCGCGCCGCAAGCTCAAACGCCTGTTTCCGCCGATGGCCATCGTCTCGGCGGACGAGATCGAGGCCATCCACCACGCTTCGCTCCGGGTGCTTTCCGAAATCGGCATGGACTTCACCCTGCCGGAAGCGCGCGACATGCTGAAGAAGGCGGGCGCCAGCGTCCAGGGTGACCGGGTGCGGTTCGACCCGGCGATGATCGAAAGCCCGATCGCTCCGGCTCCGGCGGAATTCACCTTTCATGCGCGGAACCCGGAGAATGACCTTCCTGTCGGCGGCGCCAACATCGCCTTTGGCACGGTGGCCAGCCCGCCCAACAGTTCCGACATGGACAATGGCCGCCGCACCGGCAACCACGCGGACTACCGTAATTTCCTGCGGCTCGCCCAGTACTTCAACTGCATTGGCTTCATGGCCGGCTATCCGGTGGAGCCGATCGACATTCACGCCTCGGTGCGCCACCTCGAGGCGCTGCGCGACATGGTGCTGCTCACCGACAAGCCGTTTCACGCCTATTCGCTGGGCACCGAGCGTATCCGCGATGCGATCGAGATCGCCCGCATCGCGCGCGGCATTTCGCAGGAGCAGCTGGAACGGGAGCCGTCGCTGTTCACCATCATCAACACAACTTCGCCGCTCAAGCTGGACACGCCGATGCTGCGCGGCATCATCGAGATGGCGTCGCGCAACCAGATCGTCTGCGTGACACCCTTCACACTGGCGGGCGCCATGGCGCCGGTGACCATTGCCGGCGCGCTCGTGGAGCAGAATGCCGAGGCGCTGGCCGGCATCGCCTTCGCGCAGCTCGTCCGCAAGGGATCGCCCGTCATCTATGGCGGATTTACCTCCAACGTCGACATGAAGTCCGGCGCCCCCGCCTTCGGCACGCCGGAATACATGAAGGCCACCATCGCCGGCGGCCAGCTGGCGCGGCGCTACAAGATTCCGTTCCGCACCTCCAACACCTGCGCGGCCAACACGGTGGATGCGCAGGCGGCTTATGAGAGCGTGTTCTCGCTCTGGGGCCTCACCATGGGTGGCGGCAACCTGATCATGCACGGCGCGGGCTGGCTCGAGGGCGGGCTGGTCGCGAGCTTCGAGAAGTTCGTGCTCGACTGCGACCTGATCCAGATGGTGAGCGAATTCCTGCAGCCGCTGGAAACCGGCGAGGACGCGCTCGGCGTCGAGGCGATCCGCGAGGTAGGGCCTGGCGGGCACTTTTTCGGCGCGCAGCACACGCTGGCCCGCTACACCACCGCTTTCTATGCGCCGATCATCTCGGACTGGCGCAACAACCAGCAATGGCTGGCGGCGGGAAAGCCGGAGGCCTGGCAGAAGGCCAATGCGGTGTGGAAGCAGGCGCTGGCTGACTATCAGGAACCGCCCATCGACGCCGCCGTCCGTGACGAGCTCAACGCCTTCGTCGAGCGGCGCAAGGCGGAGGGCGGCGCGCCGACGGATTTCTGATGCCTGAGGTGGTTGTCATCGGCGGCGCCAATGTGGACATCAAGGGCCGCGCCGATGAACGCCATCTGCAGGGAACCTCGAACCCGGGCAAGATCACGGTGTCGCCTGGCGGGGTCGGGCGGAACATTGCCGAGAATCTGGCCCGGCTCGGCGTCGCGGCCGCGCTGATCACCGCGCTCGGGGAGGATGCCAATGGCGCGTTGCTGCGCGAGGCCTGCGCCTCCGCGGGCGTGGACATGTCCATGGCGGTGCGGGTGGACAAGCCGACCGGCTGCTACCTCGCGGTGCTCGACGACCAGGGAGAGATGGTGAGTGCGGTCAGCGACATGCGGGCAATGGACCGGCTGGAGCCCGCCGATCTCGAGGCCGCCGCCGACCGGCTGGCTGCGGCCGCCATGCGTGTCGCCGACTGTAACCTCTCCACAGCCTGCCTAGACTGGCGCTGCCGGTTTTCG
>DAISVW010000420.1:0-2510 GCA_036826695.1 Aestuariivirga sp. | reverse complement strand
GGTGCTCCTCCAGCCGGTTGACGCAGCGGATCAGCGTCGACTTGCCGGAGCCCGACGGCCCGCAGATGATGATGCGCTCGCCGCGTTCGACGCTCAGGTTGATGTCGCGCAGTACATGGAACTGGCCATACCATTTGTTGACGCCGCGCATCTCAACCGCCGGCCCATTGGCCTTCGCCGCCTCTTCCGCCATCGCTTACCTCTTGTGCCCGGTATTGAGCCGGCGTTCCATGAACATCGAATAGCGCGACATGCCGAAACAGAACACCCAGTAGACCACCGCCAGCACGAAATAGCCGGTGTTGCCGGTCTGGGCGCTCGCCCATTTCGGATCGTTGAAGCCCGCCTGCACGATGCCGAGCAGATCGAAGATGCCGACCACGGTCACGAGGCTCGTGTCCTTGAACAGGCCGATGAAATTGTTGACGATGCCGGGAATGACGATCTTCAGCGCCTGCGGCATGATGATGAGGCCCGTCATCTTCCAGTAGGACAGCCCCAGTGCCTGCGCCGCCTCATACTGGCCCTTGGGGATCGCCTGAAGGCCGCCGCGGATCACCTCCGCCATGTAAGCGGAGGCGAACAGCGCCACGCCCACCACCGCCTTGAGCAGCTTGTCCGGGTTGATGCCGGGCGGCATGAACAGCGGAAACATGTTGGCCGCCATGAACAGCACCAGCACCAGCGGCACGCCGCGCACGGTCTCGATGAAGATCGTGCACAGCAGGCTCACCACCGGCATTTCGGCGCGCCGGCCGCGCGCCAGCAGGATGCCGAGCGGCACCGAGACGACGATCGCCGTCACCGCGATGATCAGCGTCACCAGCAGCCCGCCCCAGGCCGAGGTTTCGACATAGGTGAGGCCGAAGCGGCCGCCGATCAGCAGGTAGAAGGTGACAACCGGATAGACGAGGAAGAACAGCACAGCGTTCCAGGTCTTGCCGGGTGCCCGCGGGATCAGCAGTCCGGCCAGCAGGATGGCGCCCAGCGCATAGACGATGTTGACCCGCCAGCGCTCCTCCTGCGGGTAGAAGCCGTAGATCCACTGCATCAGCTTGTCGCCGATGAACGGCCAGCAGGCCCCTGCCCCTTCGACGTTGCAGAGCTCGCGGTCCGGCGCCACCCAGACGGCGCGCAGGATGGCCCAGTCGAAGATGGTCCAGAACACCCAGACGCCCAGAAGCGCGATCAGCACCGAGGCCACCCCGCTCAGCGGCGTGGGGAACAGCCGCTCGCGCAGCGCCGCCTGCCACCCCACCGCCGTGGCCGGGGCCGGCAGCAGCGGCGCATCCTTGGTCCTGACGAAACCCGAGGCCATCTCAGCGCTCCACCAGCTTGATGCGCGCGTTGAACCAGTTCATGAACAGCGAGGTCAGGAGGCTGACCGTCAGATACACGAGAAGCAGCATCGAGAACACTTCGATGGCCTTGCCGGACTGGTTGTTCACCGTGCCCCCCGCATACATCAGGTCGGGATAGCCGATGGCCACGGCGAGCGAGGAATTCTTGGTGAGGTTCAGATACTGGCTGGCCAGCGGCGGAATGATCACGCGGAGGGCTTGCGGGATGACCACGAGGCGCAACGTCTTGCCGCTGTCGAGGCCCAGCGCATTGGCCGCCTCGGTCTGGCCATGGCTCACCGCCATGATGCCGGCCCGCACATTCTCGGCGATGAAGGCGGCGGTATAGATCGACAGCGCCAGCAGCAGCGCCACGAATTCCGGCACCAGCGTCATGCCGCCCTTGAAGTTGAAACCCGCAAGTTCCGGATAGCTCCAGGTCACGGGCCAGCCCGCGAGGACCAGCCCGAGAATGGGCGCGACGATGATCAGCACAATCGAGATCCACCACACCGGCAGGCGCTGGCCGGTCGCTTCCTGTCTCGCCCTGGCCCAGCGCCGGAACAGCCAGGTTCCCGCCAGCGCCACGGCCGTGAGCAGAAGACTGAGCCACGCGCCATCGCCGAAACTGGGGTGCGGCGCGATGATGCCGCGATTTGAGATGAAGATGCTGTCGAACAGGCTGATGGCCTGCTTGGGGCCGGGCAGCGGTTTCAGAACCAGCGCGTACCAGATGAAGATCTGCAGCAGCAGCGGAATGTTGCGGACGATCTCGATGTAGACGGTGGCGAAGCGCGACACCACCCAGTTGCGCGACAGCCGCATCACGCCCAAGGCGAAGCCCAGCACGGTGGCGAGTGCAATGCCGATCACCGCGACCAGCGCGGTGTTCCAGAAGCCGACGAGCAGCGCGCGGCCATAGGAGGAATTCGACGAATAGGGAAGAAGCGAGGTCGAGAGATCGAAACCGGCGGCGCGGCCAAGAAAGTCGAAGCCGAAGTTCTGGTTCAGCCGCTTGAGATTGGCCTGGGTGTTGACCACCACCTCATAGAGGCCCCACAGCACGAGCGCCACGACCAGGGCCTGAGCCACCCAGCCCCGCACCCTGGGATCATAAAGCAATCCACCCGCCCCAGGCGTGGGTGGGGCGCGGCGAGGGCGGTCAGCCGG
>DAISVW010000419.1:0-2514 GCA_036826695.1 Aestuariivirga sp. | reverse complement strand
CGAGCCGCACTTCCAGCACCGGCCCCCGTCGAACGACGACGATCGGGCCGGGCGAATTGTCCTTGACGGTCATGGGGGCCTCATTTAGATCAGGGCGTCGACGGCGATGGCGCCGTCCTTCAGAACGAGCAGGGGGTTGACGTCGAATTCGGTGATGAGCCCGTCATGGGCCGAAGCGAAGGCGGCCACCGCTTCGACGGCGCCGATCACCGCCTCCTGGTCTCCGGCCTTGCCGCGGAAGCCTTCGACCAGCCGCCACACCTTGAGTGATGCGAGCGCACGGATGATTTCGTCCCGAGTCGTGGGCAGCAGCAGGGTTGCGCTGTCCTTCAGGAGTTCGGTGAGAATGCCGCCGGCGCCCACGACCAGCGCAGGACCGAACTGCCGGTCCCAGGTGAGGCCGATGATCAGTTCAGCCACCGCCCCCGTCACCATGCGCTCGACGAGCAGTTCAGGCGCCAGCTGGCCGAGCCGGCTTGCCGCGTCCGCCACCTCGGTGGCGCTCCGCAGGTTCAGCGCCACGCCGCCCGCCTCGGTCTTGTGGGCGATATCCGTGGACGACACTTTCAGCGTTACCGGATAGCCAAGCCGCTCCGCCGCGGCCACGGCGTCTGCTGGCTTGCAGACGATGCCGTCCGGCACAGGGAGCCCGAAGGATTTCAGCAGCTGCTTGGCTTCGAATTCGCTCAACATGCGTTCGCGGGTGCCTCTCACTTGAGGAGCCTGCATGGCCGGCGGATCGCCGGGCCGCGCCCAGTTGCGGCCGATGGCCGCCGCCGCCTCGAAGGCGGTGAGCGCGTCATCGAGCCCCATCATCGGGGCCACACCCGCTTCCGAGAGTTCCGCCGCAAGCGCCAGCGGCATGCCTTCGGAAAGGGTGGCAACCACCGCCGCGCGCGCCCCCGTCGCCCTGGCGGCCGCCGCCATGGCGCGGGCCGTGATCGCCCAGCTGTCCGGCTTCATCTTCGGGTGGGTCGGCGTATCGAGGATCACCATGCCCACGTCGAAGCCGCCCTTGAGAACTTCGGTGAAGGTGGCGGTGAGCTTCTCCGGCTGGCCCCAGATGAAGGTGTGGTAGTCGAGCGGGTTGTCGATGGCGACATATTCATTGAGCGTGGCGGCCACGCGGGGCTTCGTCTCGGCGTCGAAGGGCGGAAAGCTCACGTTCCGGTCGAGCGCCATGTCGGCGACGAGGGCCGCCTCGCCGCCTGAGCAGCTGAGCGACACCAGCCGCGACCCGGCGACCGGGCCGCCATTATGCAGGAATTTCAGGGTTTCCGCGAAGGCCGAGACCGAGGTCATGCGGGCGATGCCGTAGCGTTCGAACAGCGCGTCATAGAGACTGTCGGCGCCGGCGAGCGAGGAGGTATGGCTCATGGCCACTTTTGCGCCCTGTTCGGAGCGTCCGGTTTTCAGCACCACGATGGGCACCCTGCGCCGCCGCGCCAGGCTCGCCGCGCGCGCGAAGGCCGGGACGTCCGGCAGGCCTTCGACATGAAGCCCGATCGCCGAAATGCGCGGGTCCGCCGAGAGCGCCTCGACCATGTCATGCATGCCGACATCGACCTGGTTGCCGATCGAATAGACCGCCGCCACGGGAAGCCCGCGCATCATCATGGTAAAGTTACAGGCGATGTTGCCGGACTGGGTGATCAGCGCCACGCCGCGCGCCACCGGTTCGAGCCCGGTTTCGTCGGGCCACAGCGCCGCGCGCGCCAGGGTGTTGACGAAGCCATAGCAGTTGGGGCCCATCAGCGGCATGCCCGCCGCCGCCGCCAGCAGTTGCTGCTGGAGATCGGCGTTGCCGGTCTCGGCGAAGCCAGCCGCATAGATCACGGCGCCGCCGCAGCCCTTGCCCGCCAGTGCCCGCACCACCTCGATGGTGGGCTCGCGCTTCACCGCCACGAAGGCGGCATCGACCGTTCCGGGGATGTCGTCCACCGATCTGAGGGTGGGCACGCCTGCGAGGTCTTCGCGCTTCGGATGCACGGCGTAGATCGTTCCGGCAAAGCCCAGTTCGCGGCTGCGGCGGATCGCGACGGCGCATTCATGGCCGCCGATGAAGGCGATGGATCGCGGATTGAGGAGGCGGGAGAGGTTCTTCATCGTCCTCTCCCGCTTGCGGGAGAGGAGGGGGCCCCAACGAAGTTGGGGCAGGTGGGGGCGGCAGGTGTTGAGGCTTGTGGCCCCTCACCAAGCGGCGGGTCCCTTCCTCTCCCGCGCGCGGGAGACGACGTTTTTGGTGCGTTACCACTTTATCCGCCCAGCGGCCGCAGCAGCGCGCGGGAAATGATGTGGCGCTGGATTTCGCTGGTCCCTTCCCAGATGCGCTCGACGCGGGCGTCGCGCCAGATGCGCTCCAGCGGCAGGTCTGACATCAGCCCCATGCCGCCATGAATCTGGATGGCCTCGTCGGCGACGAAGGCCAGCATCTCGGTGGCCTTGAGCTTGGCCATCGCCATGTCCATGTCGGTCACCGTCATCTGGTCGAATTTCCAGGCCGCCTCGAGTGTC
>DAISVW010000418.1:0-2521 GCA_036826695.1 Aestuariivirga sp. | reverse complement strand
TTTCCCTGATCGCCAGATGAAGATCGCCGCCGGGAAGCGTGATGGTCGCCTTGCGCCCGAGGCGCCCAAGGCGGAAGCCAGCCGCCATCACCGCGCAGGCCGCCGTGCCGCAGGCCAAGGTGAGGCCGGCGCCGCGCTCCCACACCCTGATCGTCGCGTGATCCCCGGCGTCGATGCGGGCCAGCGTGATGTTGGCGCGCTGCGGAAACAGCGGGTGATGCTCCAGCATCGGGCCGACCTTGGCGAGGTCGACGATATCAAGGTCCGTCACCCAGAAGATGCAGTGCGGATTTCCCACATTCACAACGGACGGCGAATGGATGAGCGGCGCGCCGATGGGGCCCACCGCGAGCTCGATATGGCGGGTGTCCTCGACCTTCTCGGAGAGCGGAATATCCTGCCAGCCGAAGCGCGGCGCGCCCATGTCGACGGTGACCAGGCGCTCGCCGCCCTTTTCCGCCACCAGGAAGCCACCCTTGGTGTCGATGGTGGCGGTGGTCGCATGCTTCTCGTCGAACAGCATGTCGGCGATGCAGCGGGTGGCGTTGCCGCAGCTTTCGACCTCGAAGCCCTCATTGTTCCAGATCCGCATGGCGACATCGGCCCTGGCCGAGGGCTCCAGCACGATCACCTGGTCGCAGCCGATACCCGTGTGGCGGTCGGCGATGGCGCGGGCCCTGGCCTCGCCCATGGCAACCGGCCGCCGCCGCGCGTCGAAAACGACAAAATCGTTTCCGAGCCCGTTCATCTTGCGGAAGGGAATGGGTGAGGCCTGTTCCATCGGTCGCCTTATATGGGAAAAGGCCAGGTAAATGCCAGACTTGTCGCAACCGGGCCAACCCGCCCGTTGTCAGCCGGGCTGAACCTCACGATTGGGTGATGGACACAGAGGGCCTGACTTACGCCACTATTCCGTGCTAAACTTTCATCAAACAGGGAGGGCTGAACTGATGATCACCGTGAATATCAATGGCCAGGACCGCGAGGTCGATGCCGAACCCGATATGCCGCTTCTTTGGGCAATCCGGGATGTGCTCAACCTGACAGGCACGAAGTTTGGCTGCGGGCTGGCCCAGTGCGGCGCCTGCACCGTTCACCTTGACGGCCAGCCGATCAGATCCTGCCAGACGGCGATCGGCGACGTCGGCGCCGGCAAGATCACAACGATCGAGGGCGTCGCCGGAAAGGTGGCGGAGACCGTTCAGGCGGTGTGGACCGAACTCGACGTGCCGCAGTGCGGCTACTGCCAGTCCGGCCAGATCATGTCGGCCGTGGCGCTCCTCGAGCAGAACCGGAAACCCCGGGACGCCGATATCGACGAGGCCCTGTCGGGCAACCTGTGCCGCTGCGCGACCTACGCCCGCATCCGGTCCGCCGTTCACGAAGCAGCCCGCCGTCTGGAGGCCTGAGCCATGCACCCCAAGCTTTTTGAAACTCTCTCCGCACCACTGGCTTCCGTGAAGCCCAGCCGCCGCGGTTTCGTGCTCGGCGCGCTGGCCTCGGGCCTTGTCCTGTCGGTCGGCTTCCGCTGGCAATCGCCCGCCAAGGCGCAGGACGCCGCCAAGCCGCACCCGTTCACCCCCTATGTCTCGATCGCCCCCGACGGCAAGATCACCATCTATTCCTCGCAGTTCGAAATGGGCCAGGGCGCCTATTTCGGCATCGCGACGCTGGTGAACGAGGAACTCGACGCCGACTGGGCGCAGATCGACGTGGTCGGCGGCTCCGGCAATGTGGCGGCCTTCGGCAACCTGGCCTGGGGCGGCGCCGCCCAGGGCACCGGCGGCTCGACCTCGATGGCCTCATCCTGGGAGCGCTACCGCACGGCGGGTGCAGCACTTCGCATGATGCTGGCCGAGGCCGCGGCCAAAGCCTGGGGCGTGCCGGTCTCCGAGATCACCACCAAGGCGGGCGTCATCTCCCATCCATCGGGCAAGACCGCGCGCCATGCCGAGATGGTCGCCGCCGCCTCGGCGCTGCCGGTGCCGGAGACCATTCCGCTCAAGCCGCGCAGTGCATGGAAGCACATCGGCAACGCCAAGCTGAGGCGCCACGACTCGCGCATGAAGACCGACGGTTCGGCCCAGTTCACCATCGACGTGAAGCTGCCGGACATGGCAACCGCGGTGATCATCCATCCCCCGAAGTTCGGGGCCACGGTTGCCTCCTTCGACGCGTCGAAGGCGAAGGACGTGAAGGGCTTCGTGCAGGCCGTTCAGATCTCGCGCGGCGTCGCGGTCGTCGCCGAAGACATGTGGTCGGCTCTCAAGGCCCGCGACCTGGTGTCGGTGACCTGGAACGAAGACAGGGCCGAGAAGCGCGGCTCCGCCGAGATACTCGCGGCCTATGAAGCCCAGTCCAAGGCGGCCCCGCTGGCGGTGGCCCGCAATGACGGCGACGCGGCGGCAGCGCGCGCGGCGGCCGGCAAGGTGCTGGAGGCGAGCTTCTCCTTCCCCTATCTGGCGCTTGCGGCGCTTGAGCCGCTGAACGCCGTGGCCAGCATGAATGACGGAACGCTGGA
>DAISVW010000417.1:0-2526 GCA_036826695.1 Aestuariivirga sp. | reverse complement strand
CGATCTGCTCGTTGATGGCCGATTCCTTCTCGATATAGGTGTCGCTCCTCGGCACATAGGCCTCGGGCGTGTAGTAGTCGTAATAGGAGACGAAATACTCCACGGCGTTTTCCGGGAAGAAACTCTGGAACTCGCCATAGAGCTGGGCGGCCAGCGTCTTGTTGGGGGCGAGGATCAGGGCCGGGCGCTGGGTGGCCTCGATCACCTTGGCCATGGTGAAGGTCTTGCCCGAGCCGGTGACGCCGAGCAGCACCTGGTCACGCTCCTGCCCATTGATCCCGGCGACGAGCTCGGCGATGGCCTGGGGCTGGTCGCCGCGCGGCTCGAAATCGGAAACGATGCGCAGCCGCTTGCCCGGCGCCTTGGGCGGCTTCGGCGGCTTGACCGGCGTGAAACCGGAAAGCGGCACGAATTCCGGCCGGAGCGGGCCCAGCGCCCCGGCGACCGGCCGGGCGGCGTCGAAATCAAACGGCTGCGGTGCTTCCGCAAAGCCGCCGTCCTGGCGTGAATGTCCCATGATCAGACAAATATAGACCCGGTGGGCGGTCAGGCCAAGCGCGGCGCGCGCAGGCTGGCGATATGCGTCAGCAGCGCCACGAGGCTCGCGACCGCCATGAACCAGAATACCGCCAGGGGCCAGCCGTCCTGCAATGAGCCCACAAGCTGCGAGGCGGCGGCGCCGCAGGCCATCTGCGAGAAACCGGACCATCCGGCGGCGGCCCCGGTGAGCCGCGGATCGACGCTGATCGCGCCCGCCGTGCCGTTGGGAATGGTAAGCCCGTTGCCCAGCGCGGCGAGGCACATCGGCAGGAACAGGGTGGCGGCGGTAAGCAGCCCCGACAGCGCGGCGGCAAGGCAGACCAGGCCGCCGGCCAGGGTGATGGCGCAGCCGATCAGCATGATGCGGTCGATGCCGATCGCCCGCGTGTAGCGCCCCGACAGGAAATTGCCGGTCATGTAGCCCGCCGAGACCAGCATGAACCAGAGCCCGTATTCCACCGGCGTGCGGTTCAGCACATCCATCATCACATGCGGGGCGCCGCCGAGAAAGGCGAAGAACACCGCCGAGGTGAAGGCGCGCGTCAGCGTGTAGCCGCGGAAGCGAGGCAGCGCGAACAGCCGCGCCGCGCCGGCAACCAGGCTGAGCCCGGCGCCGGCTTCGCTGCGCCGCGCATTGGTTTCCGGCAGGTGGAACCACGCCGCCGCCAGCACCAGGCTGCCGAGCCCCGCCAGCAGCCAGAAGCCCATGCGCCAGCCGCCATGGGCATCGATGTAGCCGCCCATCACCGGCGCCACCATGGGCGCCACCACGAAGGCCATGGTGATGTAGGAGATGACGCTCGCCGAGGTCTCGCGGTCGAACACGTCGCGCACCATGGCGCGGGCCAGCACGATGCCGGCCGATCCGCCCACCGCCTGCACCAGCCGCGCCCCAATCAGCACGTGAATGTTGGGGGCCAGTGCGGCCGCGAGGCTCGCCGCCACGAACAGCGCGAGGCCCAGCAGCAGCATCGGCCGCCGCCCCACCCGGTCGGAGATCGGGCCATAGACCAGCTGGCAGGCGGCCATGCCGATCAGATAGAGCGTCAGGGTGAGCTGGGCCACGCCGTAGCTGACGCCGAACTCCTGCTGCAGGCCGGGCAGCGAGGGGATGAAGATGTTGAGCGCCAGCGGCCCCACGGCGCTGATGGCGACCAGAATGGCGTAGGAGGGGCGGACCGGAGCGGTGACGGCGGACATGAGGCTTCCTAGCCGCAAGCCGGGTCTGGCGATAGCCAAAGGCCGCCGGGTCTGGCATGACGGCGGCGCATGAACTACCGCCACGCCTATCACGCCGGAAACCACGCCGATGTGTTGAAGCACACGGTGCTGGTGCGGCTTATCGAGCACATGAAGAAAAAGCCGAAGCCGTTCCGGCTGATCGATGCCCATGCCGGGGCGGGTGTCTATGACCTTGCCGGGATCGAGGCCGGCAAGACCGGTGAATGGCAGGGCGGCATCGGCAAGCTGGAAGCGCCCTTCGATCAGGAGACCGAGGCGCTGCTTCAGCCTTATCGGGCGGTGCTGGCGGCGCTCAACCCGCAAGGCGGCCTGCGCTATTATCCGGGCTCGCCGGACCTGGCGCTGCGGCTGATGCGCGAAGATGACCGCCTCACCGCCAACGAGCTGCACCCGCAGGCCGCGATTGCTCTCGAGCGGCATTTCCTGCGCGAGCCGCGCGCCGACGTCACCAGCATGGATGCCGAAACCTGCCTCAAGGCCAGGCTGCCGCCGCCGGAGCGGCGCGGCATCATCCTCATCGATCCGCCCTATGAGGCGGCGAATGAGGCGGAGAAGTCGGTCCGCATGCTGGCGCAAGGTCTGCAGCGCTTTGCCCAGGGCATCTTCGTGCTGTGGTATCCGCTGAAGGCCGATGCGACGGCGGAAACCGTGCTGGCGGGTGTTGCCGGGCGTGGCGCGGACGCGGTGCTGAAGGTGGAACTCCGGGCGCGGGAGGCTTTCGCTGGCGGCGGGCTCGCCGGCTCC
>DAISVW010000416.1:0-2532 GCA_036826695.1 Aestuariivirga sp. | reverse complement strand
CTTCGGATCGATCGGCGTGAAGACCTGCTTCTCGCGCGCAAGGGTATTGTAGATCGTCAGACTCATAAGAAAGCCCTCAAGCCGTCCGTCCTTCTGGGCCGGTGCCGGGATTCAGGTCTCAGGAGCGAGAGGAATCAGGCGCGCGGCCACCAATAAGGGTTTAGCCGCAAATACAAACGAAAGGGCTGACAATCACCTGTGCAGGTGATGCCCCGGTCGTGCCACGCAGATTAGCAGGATTGGCCACGCTCTCGCCCTCTATGCCGTTTGCCCCGAAAGTCGCTTGCGCGCCCGGTCGGGGCCAATGAGCGGTAGCAGCTTTTTCATTTCCGGTCCATGGGCGAGGCCCGTCAGGGCAAGCCGCAGGGGCATGAACAGAGCCTTGCCCTTGGCCCCGGTGTCAGCCGTGACGGCAGCTGTCCAGGCGCCCCAAGAGTTGCCGTCGAATGGCCCGGCGGGCAGGAGCGCTGCCGCCCGGGCAAGAAAGGCCGGATCCTCAACCACGGGCGCCAGCGGTCCCGCAACGACATTCCACCAAGCGACCGCGTCCCCGATCAGCTCCACATTGTCACGCACCGCCTCCCAGAAGGCGCCTCCACCGCCAACGCCAAGGGACGCAAGCCGACCGGCCACGGCCTCGAAGGGTGTCGCATGCAGGATCTTGTGGTTCAGGGCACGAAGCTCAGCCATGTCGAAATGCGCCGGCGCGCGCGAGAACCGGGACAGGTCAAATTCGGCCACGAGTTCGTCCAGCGTCAGGCGCGCAACAACGGGATCAGATGTCCCAAGCTTGGCCAGCAGGCTGTTGATCGCCTGCGGCTCGAAGCCCTCATCACGAAACGACTCGATCGACAGCGAACCAATGCGCTTGGACAGGGCCTCACCGCCGGCACCAACCAGCATCGAGAAATGCGCGAATACGGGGACATGTGCACCCAGCGCCTCGAAGATCTCGATCTGCACGCCTGTATTCGTGACGTGATCCTCGCCGCGGATGATGTGGGAGACAGCAAAATCGATATCATCGACAACACTGGGCAACGTGTAGAGATATCGCCCGTCCTCGCGGATCAGCACCGGATCGGAGAGTGAGGACGTGTCGATATGAACCTCGCCCCGGATGACATCCGTGAAAGTCACGGTCTGACCCGAGAGCTTGAAGCGCCAGTGTGGCTTGCGCCCCTCCGCCTCGAGGCTTGCGCGCTGCGCATCGGTCAACCTCAGCGCAGCCCGGTCATAGACGGGGGGCTTGTGCTGGGCGAGCTGCCGCCTGCGCCGTCGATCAAGCTCGTCCGCCGTCTCGTAGCAGGGATAAAGCCGCCCCATGGCGCGCAGGCGATCAGCTGCCGCATCATGCGCAGGCGCACGGTCTGACTGTCGAGCAAACAGGTCATGCCTCAGCCCCAGCCATGCAAGATCGGCCTCGATCCCGCGCGCAAAGGCCTCCGTCGACCGCTCGGCGTCCGTGTCGTCAAGCCTGAGAAGGAACTTGCCACCGGTCTTGCGCGCGAACAGCCAGTTCGTGAGCGCCGCGCGGATATTGCCGACGTGAAGCTTGCCCGTCGGGCTGGGCGCAAAGCGCACGACGGTGTTGGGTCCGGCGCTCACGTTGCATCCCGGAAGGCATTGGTGATCGGATAGCGGCGGTCACGACCGAAATTCCGCCGCGTGAGCTTCACGCCCGGCGGCGCCTGCCGCCGCTTGTACTCGGCGATGGACAGGAGATGTTCGACACGCCGGATGGTGGCCAGGTCATGGCCACGCCGGATGATGTCCTCGACCGGCATCTCCCCTTCGACCAGGCACTCGAGGATGTCATCAAGGACGGGATAGGGTGGCAGCGAGTCCTCGTCCTTCTGGTTCGCACGAAGCTCGGCCGAGGGCGGCTTGTCGATGACGCGCACCGGCATGACAGGCCCCAAAGGCCCCAGCGCGCCCGGTGGCCGGTGCGCATTGCGCCAGCGCGACAGGGCAAAGACCTGCATCTTGTACAGGTCCTTCAGCACGTTGTAGCCGCCGCACATGTCGCCATAGAGCGTGGCATAGCCCACAGACATCTCCGACTTGTTGCCCGTGGTCAGCACCATCGGCCCGAACTTGTTCGAGATGGCCATCAGCGTGACGCCGCGGATGCGCGACTGGATGTTCTCTTCCGTTGTGTCGCTGGCCCGGCCGGCAAAAATAGGGGACAGCATCGAGCCAAACGCGGCAACGGCATCCTCGATCGCCACGCTGTCAAGCTGCGTGCCCAGCATCTGCGCAACCCCGGCTGCGTCGTCGAGGCTGTCCTGCGAGGTATAGCGCGACGGCATCATCACGCACCGTACCCGGTCAGGCCCCAGTGCATCAACCGCCACGGCCGCCGTCAGTGCGGAATCGATCCCGCCCGACAGCCCCAGCACCACGCCCGGAAACCGGTTCTTGCGCACATAATCGCCAAGCCCGAGCATCATGGCCCGGTAGACCGCCTCGAGCCCGCCCGCCAGCGCGGCCCGCGCCCCCGGTGCACAGGTCCAGCCCTTTGGCGTCTCG
>DAISVW010000415.1:0-2544 GCA_036826695.1 Aestuariivirga sp. | reverse complement strand
CGCTGGCCAGCCCCGACAAGATCCAGTTCGCGCCGGGCCTGCCCAAGACGCGCTCAGGCAAGATCATGCGCCGCATCCTGCGCAAGATCGCCGAGGATGATTTCGGCGCGCTGGGCGACACCTCGACGCTGGCCGATCCCACGGTGGTGGAGGATTTGATCGCCAACCGGCAAAACAGGAAGGGATAGCCGCAGCTGTTTCGGCGGCCGAGGCTGGCCTCAGTCCGCTCCGGCCGCCGACTCATCAAGGCCTTCAGCCGCGCCGCCACGCCAGGCGCGGAGAAGCTCATAGGCGACGGCCAGAAGCGTGGGGCCGACGAACAGCCCAAGAAAACCAAAGGACATGAAGCCGCCGAACACCCCGAGCAATATGATGATGACCGGCAGCGTCATGCGCGCGCCGATCAGCATCGGCTTCAGCGGGCTCTCGATGAACACGACCAACAGGCCCCAGACCACCACGAACCAGAAGCCCAGACCCAATCCCGACTGGGAATAGATCCACCAGGCAGCGCCGGCCCACACGAGATTGATCAGTACACTGCCGAACTGGCTGATGGCCAGGATGAGCGTGACGAAACCGAGCGTTGCGGCCGACGGCACGCCCGCGACAAACAGACCGGCCGTCATCATCAGGCCCTGTGCCGCCGCGGTGCCGACGATGCCGTAGAAGACGCCGCGGATGGCGTTGGTGGCCACATCCATGAGGGCCGCCAGATTGCGCCCTCCCAATTGCATCAGGCTTGTGGACACGAGCCGCGCCACCTCGTCTCCGCTCGCCCAGAAAGTGGTGGCCATCAAGGCGGCAATTCCAAGGTTGATGGCGCTGCTGGCGAGCGCCTCGGCGGCCGAAACCAGAAACTCCCTCGCCGCCTGCGCGTAGGGCGCGAGCAGCGATTTCGCCTCGGCCGAACCGCTGAACAACGCAGTCCAGGTGGCCACCCCCTTGTCACCCACCAGCGGCAGGCCGGCGAGCCATGACGGCGCCACCGGCGACGACGCAATCCAGCTTTCAACGCGCTCGGCCACCCTTTTCACCTCGCCGGCAAGATCGGGGGCTGACATGACGACGGGCACCACGACCACCAGCAGCAAGGTCAGCAGCAGCAGACCGGCGGCCAGTTTCGGAGACACACCCCTGGCCACCAGCCAGGTGCGGACGGGCCAGGTGGCGATCGCCAGAATGCCGCCGAATACGAGACCCAGCAGAAACGGCTTCAGCACCAGGTAGACGCCGATCAGCAGCAGGCTGAAGAGCACCAGGAGCGCGAATTTCTCAATCAGCGGCGCATTGCCGCGCGTGTTCTGCCGGATGGAGTCAAGATCTCCCATAGCTCGATGTCTCTCCCCATGCTTCGGATCTCCATAGCATGAGAAGAGCGCATCCGGGTATGGCGGATTGTGGTTTCCGGTGGGCGTGAGACCGGTTACCAGCCGTGCGGCACGGCCGTGGAGGGCGGCCTGGGCGGCCGCCACACATCAGTTCGTATCAGGCTTTCGGGCCGACCGGCTGGCCACGGCCGCACCGACCTCCCTCAGGCTGGCAGCGATATCGTTCCAACCGCGTCTGGTGGATTCTTCCGTAAGGAAATTCACAAGCCCGGCAAACAGCGAGAGCATCGACGCGTCGGGCACCGCACCCAGGTCATCCTTGTCTGTCATGTCGCTTCTCCCCCACGCCGGTTCCTGATTTCCGAGATTGAACTGGGCAATCGCCCCGCGCGCGCCGCCCCGACACGCGCCGGTGCGACCGCAGTATCCGGTCTCCGCCTCGATCTGACCTGACGAAATCCGCCACCCAGTGGCGACGCCGCCGGACTTAGCGACAAGACTGCAATTCGCCGAACCCGTGCCGCCCAGGCTCGCCGTTCGATCATCCAAGTGCTCTCGAAGCCGCCAAAACCGGGAGTGGGGTTTTGCATCAGACTGCCTGACAACGCGCTGATGTGCCGATGCTCGAACAGCCGAAGTTGCGGGATTATCACTCCTGAACCACGCAGATGACCAGATGGAAGCAGCTAAAGGTTGCACAGATAGTAGATATGCAATTTACAGGTCTCTGCACACCAGTTCAACCCGCTTATCGATCACCCGTCACGGAGCGCAATCCCGGCAGTGGCGAGGCCAAGCGCAACTCCTGACGCCCGCAGTGGTTACGGCGGGGTCTTTTCCCAGGGAATGCCATTGCGCCCCATCTTGTAGCCAAGATCGTAGAGGGCCTTCATGTAGGCGGTGTCGAACGGGCTCTTCTCGGTCATCGTGAAGCTCTCCGGTATCCAGATGGCGCGGAAGGCGATGCCGTCGCGCTGGGCGTTGGTGTAAAGCCTGTAGAGATCGCCGATACCCTGGGTCTTGATAAGTGTACTGATGGACCGCGAGACGATCGACGCAAGCCGCGGCTTCACTTCGGCGAACTCCGCCGTCACCTTGCCGTTGCGGATCACGAAGAGCTCACGCTTGAGTTTTCCGCGGCTGAACAGGCGGTCACCCTCCTTCACCGAGAAGTTGGAGGGGGACATGAAGGCCTGGTTGCTGGTGCCGCCAT
>DAISVW010000414.1:0-2545 GCA_036826695.1 Aestuariivirga sp. | reverse complement strand
GATGCCTATCTCTCGCGTTTCGGCATGCTGTTTCAGGGCGGCGCGCTGTTTGACTCGCTCGCCATGTGGGAGAACGTGGCCTTCGGGCTGGTGCAGGGGCGTGGCATGGCAAGGCCCAAGGCCCGCGACATCGCAATCGAAAAGCTGCGTCAGGTGGGGCTCGGCCCAGAAGTGGGCAGCCTCTATCCGGCGGAGCTGTCGGGCGGCATGCAGAAGCGCGTGGGTCTGGCGCGCGCGATCGCCGCCGACCCCGACATCATCTTCTTCGACGAGCCCACGACCGGGCTCGCCCCGATCATGGCGGATGTCATCAACAACCTGATCGTCGACTGCGTGAAGCGGCTGGGCGCCACCGCCATCTCGATCACCCATGACATGGCGTCGGCCCGCAAGATCGCCGATGACATCGCCATGATCCACAGGGGCCAGATCATCTGGCAGGGCCCGGCGAAAACCATCGGCGAGAGTGGCAACGCCTATGTCGACCAGTTCATCCACGGCCGCGCCGAGGGCCCGATCACCATGGACGTGCTGAGGCCGTGATCACAGGAGTTCAAACATGACCGCCGCCGATATTCTGATCACCAATGCCCGCGTCCTCACCATGGACCCCGCCCGGCCGCGCGCCGGGGCCGTCGCCATCGCCGGCAACCGCATCATGCGCGTGGGCAGCGACGCCGATCTCGCTGGCCTCAAGGCGAAGCACACGCGGGTGATCGACGCCGGCATGAAGACGGTCATTCCCGGCATCATCGAAGGCCATGTGCATCTGTTCGGCGGCGCCGTCGAACTCGACACGCTGATGCTGAACGGCGTCTACGGCTTCGCAGCCATCGCCACGGCGGTGGCCGCCTACCGCGCCGGGAGACCCCATGACAAGGTGCTGCTCGCCACCGGCATCGCGCATGAGGCGCTGGGCGAGCCCATTACCCGCCAGATCCTTGACCGCATGGTGCCGGACATCCCCTTCATCGTCGGCTGCTTCGACCATCACACCATGTGGGCCAACACCCGCGCGCTGGAGGCCGCCGGCATCATGCGCGGCCGCGACCTGCCGGTGGGCAACGAGATCGTGCTCGATGCAAGCGGCATCGCCACCGGCGAATTGCGCGAGCCCGCCGCCTACATGCCGGTGCAGGCGCTGACGCCCACCGGCGGGCGCGAATGGCTGGGCATGACCACCGGAGACAATCCCGTCCCGCCCGCCACCGCCGCCCAGCGCGAGCTCGACATGGGTTACTTCAAGCAGGGCATAAGGCATGCCGCCTCGCTCGGCATCACCTCCATGCACAACATGGACGGCAACTGGTATCAGCTTGAACTTCTGCAGACGCTGCTCGACCGCGGCGAACTCGATGCCCGCATCGAAATCCCCTATCACCACAAGAACACCTTCGAGATCGCCCGCGTCGAGGAAGCCGCCGAGATGCGCGCCAGATACCAGGGCGACATGCTGCATTGCGACCGGGTGAAGATCTTCATCGACGGCGTGCTCGAAACCTATACCGCGCTGATGCTGGAAGGCTATCCCGCCCAGCCCGCCAACATGGGCGCACCGCTGTTCACGGCGGAGGATTTCAACGAGATCGTCAGGCGGGCCGACAGGCTCGGGCTGCAGATTTCCACGCACGCCATCGGCGATGGCGGCGTGCGCCGCACGCTCGATGGCTATGAGGCGGCGATCAGGGCCAATGGCCGCCGCGACTCCCGCCACCGCATCGAGCATATCGAGATGATCGACCCCGCCGATATTCCCCGGCTCAAGGCGCTGGGCGTCATCGCCTCGCTGCAGCCGATCGCCGGCGTGGGCGTGCCCGGCAATCCGCCGGAGCCCATTCTCTCCCGGGTCGGCGACAAGCTGCCCCATGCCTATGCCTGGCAGACATTGCGCGAAGCGGGTGCCACAATCGCCTTCTCGTCCGACTGGCCGGTGGCGCCGCTGAACCCGTTCCTCGGCATGCAGGCGGCGATGACCGCGGTGCCGATGTGCGCCGACTGCCCGCCGCAGGCGCAAAGCCTGATGGACACGCTTCATGGCTTCACGGCGGCCGGCGCCTACATGGAATTCAGGGAAGACCGCAAGGGCACGCTCAAGGAAGGCTATTTCGCCGATGTGGCGGTGCTGGACACCGACATCGAAGCAGCCGCCAAGGATCAGATCGTGGCGATCCGCCCGCAGGTCACCATCTGCGACGGACGCATCACCTTCGAGGCATAGGCCGGTCTTGACCCTGACGAGGCCCTCGCGCCGCGTAAGCCTGGATGATCCCTGAATTTATGTCAGCAATGCTGACCTGAAATGTGATTGCAGATGATCTAAAGCTGGGCTAACTTCAATATACAGCTTCTGCGTTTATCGACATCCGATAGCGCCGGTTGCTGCGGGTTCCACAGCCCCGGAGCCCTGAGACTTGTGCCGATGAGACTGCCCAGGCAGGAGACCTTGTGTTCTGCTGTTGTACGTCGGGCACGAGACATGGTCCCGGCGGTACCCCCCCCCAACGGGACCAATTTTTCTGACCCGTTGCGTTCAATGAATGTTCCG
>DAISVW010000413.1:0-2546 GCA_036826695.1 Aestuariivirga sp. | reverse complement strand
CTGGTCGTCGATCGACAGGAGCTTCGAGAGTTCCGGCGCGGTCGGGGCCGTGGCGCCGGGGTTGCGCACGCCAGGCAGCACCACCACGTCGAACAGCTCGGTGCCGCCTTCCTCGAACCTGCGCCACTCGACGATGTCGCCGGTCCGGAGATCGATCACCTGAATGCCGCACCAGGCATCGGCGTCGCGCTTCTTCAGCTCGCCGTCGAGCGCCAGGCCGGAGAACGAGCCGTCGCGCGGCAGCGACAGGCCCACCAGCGCGAAATGCGAATGAAAGGCGAGGCCGCGCAGGAAGCCGGGGCAGAACACCACGCGCTCGAAATTGCCCGAAGCAGGATCGATGGTGCCGAGATAGCCGGAGCCTGAATCGAGCAGCCACAGCTTGCCGTCATGCCAGCGCGGCGAGTGTGGCATGGACATCTTTTCGGTGACCATCTCGTTCGACTGCACGTCGATCACGCAACCGCCCTCGGCGCGCCGCGCCCGCCAGCCGTTTACCGCATCGGAGCGGCTGGTGGCGGTGACGAAGGCCGGCCTGCCGTCGCGCATGGCAAGCCCGTTGAGGTGGCAGCGGTCTTCGGCGGCGAGCCGCGAGATGAAGGGCGGCCGCCACACGGGTCTGAAGGAATAGCGTGGCGAGAGGGTGGAAAGGCAGGAGAACAGCGTGTTGACGAAAACGATCCGGCCATCCGCGTCACGCGCGATGTCATGGATGTCGAGATCACCCGTCGTGGTGGCCCGGCGCGGAATGAAATGCCGGTCCTTGCCGTCCATGGTCTGTCCGGGCATCAGGATGTTCTCGTATTCCCAGACCTGATTGTGTCCGGCCACGATCAGCCGCTGGTCGTCCGCCCAGAGGCCCATGGCGCGGCCCATGATGATCTCGAGAATGGCCAGCCGCCCCTGGGCATCGACGCCGGCCAGATAGACGCGGCCCGACTGATAGGAACTGAAGGCAAGGCTCAGGCCATGGTTCACCATCCAGGCGGCAAAGCCGCGGGTCAGCGACAGCTTGTCGGCGGTGATCGGCCGCTGGGCTGGCGGCAGGGCGACGGTATTACCATAGGTCAAGTCGGTCTCCATTCTGGCCCGGCGGATGGCCATTGATCGGCCGCCGGAGTGCTGGCCGGGGGCATCCGGAGCGTGGTGAAGGAGCTGCAATCATTGATTGTAAAGGGGCCTTCTCACTCTCGGTTGTGAAGATTTTCTGTAGCAATTACAGCGCGAACATGCCCATCTTGCCGGTCTTAATATACAATCATAAGGCGGATATTAATAGAATTTCAAGGTTAATATGTGATAAGCCACAGTGGAAGTTGATGAAGATCAATGCGCCTGATTCTATTATTCAACTATAAGTATTACTATGTATTTCTTGCCCTGTTAGTGTTCCGGGTCCGCGTTGCACTGGGAAGGAGTGGAGAACTTGCATAAGCAGGTACTAATGGCATCGGTGGCGGCGGGGGCGCTGATGCTCGCGCTGCCGCATCACGCTGCTGCTGCTGCGGTCCAGCCGCCATTCACGCCACCCAATCCTTGCGTGGTCACCGGAACCGCGCCGGGCAAGACCATCACCTGCACCGGCGATCTGTCGATGGGCGTGATAACAGTTACTGACAGTTTGAGTTTACCGGACACCTATTCTGTACTCGACATTCACTCTCTGTCGACAGACGCCGGTGATGTGACTTTCCTAACGGCATCGAACGCCGCCCTGGACGTGAATTTGGGTGATCGCAAGTCGGGAGGCCTGCTGGTCCTGGGTCAGAATGAAGTTATCATCGAGGTTACGGGCAGCGCTGCGGCCAGTATCAATAGCATCAATGTGTGGTCTAGCATACTTGGCAGTTTCCCAGTCGAAAGCAACACAACGGTAACAATCTCCAATGATGTCGATATCATCAAAGGAGACTACCTTGGTGGTGGCATCAATGTTGCCAGGAGCGACAAGTTTACCAATATCGATGTCACAAATCACGGCGACATTCTGATAGACTACGGAGAGCCCATTAAGCTGTTGGGCGATTATGAGGCGACCGATGTCAATCTGATCAATACTGGCGCAGTCATCAATGGCAATATCGCCATCATGGAAGATGCCCTGATATGGATCACCGGAAGAGATATCACGGTCAACAAGGACATCAAGAAGAACAATCCGGGGCAAGCGTTCGGGCCCATGACTGGAAGTGTTTCATTCGGGGCCATAAGCGCTCAGGGATCTCGCAACGTATCGGTCTACAACTACGCGACCATCGGAGAAGCGGATTTCGCTTTTGCGATGCCCAGAGGAATCGACGCCAGCAACGGGTGGGGAGACACGGGCGGCGGCGGAGAAGTCAGGGTCACCAACGAGGGTGATATCTTCGCCTGGGATACAGGATTGCAGGTTGGCTCGACCGGCAGTCTGGCCGTCAACAACAGCGGCAACATTTCATATCCGTGTACCGTGCAGGACGGGGTCTAGCTGGGTATCAATGCCATATCGCTTGGCATAGGCTCGGCGCCGGACATCATTTCAATCACGAATTCCGGCCAGATCGAGG
>DAISVW010000412.1:0-2559 GCA_036826695.1 Aestuariivirga sp. | reverse complement strand
ATTCTTTCAGAGCTGGCCCGAGCATCCTCCTGCCGGCTGATTAGGGTCCGACTGGTCCTTTCCCGCTTGCGGAAGAGGAAGGAGCCCCACCGAAGTTGGGGCAGGTGAGGGAAGCGAGGGTTGCTGGATCGATAAGAGCCTCTGGCGATCAAGTGAACTCAGGCGGTCCAAATCAAGAATTCTCATCATTGCCCGGCTTGCCCGGGCAATCCTCTTCGTACCCGCGGGAAGAAGATGCCCGGATCAAGTCCGGGCATGATGAGCATTATGCGATTTGCGATGCATGCAAATGACTGCCCGCCGCTCTATCCGCTCACCCGGCCTTGGCGAGGTTGCGCAGCACGTAGGGCATGATGCCGCCGTTTCTGTAGTAGTCGAGCTCATCCAGCGTATCGATGCGGCAGAGAACCTTGGCCTCCGCCGCAGACCCATCGGCCCGCGTGATGCTCACCGTCAGCGTGGCGCGGGGCTTCAGGCCTTCGGCAAGCCCATGGATGGTGACCGTCTCGTCGCCCCTGAGGCCCAGCGCCTGCCAGCTCTCGCCGTCGCGGAACTGCAAGGGAACGACACCCATGCCGATCAGGTTGGAGCGGTGGATGCGCTCGAAGCTCTGGGCGATCACCGCGCGCACGCCGAGGAGGCGCGTGCCCTTGGCCGCCCAGTCACGCGAGGAGCCGGTGCCGTATTCCTTGCCCGCAAAGATCACCTGCGGCGTTCCCTCGGCGGCGTATTTCATGGCCGCGTCATAGATCGGCATGGTCTCGCCGTCCGGGTAATGCTTCGTCACCCCGCCTTCGACCCCCGGAACCATCTGGTTCTTGATGCGGATGTTGGCGAAGGTGCCGCGCATCATCACCTCATGATGGCCACGGCGCGCTCCATAGGAATTGAAGTCGATCTTCTCGACACCGCGCGCGTTGAGATAACGGCCGGCGGGCGAGGCGGCCTTGATGTCGCCGGCGGGCGAAATGTGATCGGTGGTGATCGAGTCGAGGAACAGCCCCAGAATGCGCGCGCCGACGATGTCTTTCACCGGTGCGGGCGTCATCGACAGGCCCTCGAAATAGGGCGGATTGGCGACGTAAGTGCTGGCCATGTCCCAGGCGTAGTTCATGCCCTTGGTGACCTTGATCGCGCGCCACTGCGCGTCACCCTTGAACACGTCCTTGTAGCGCTTGGCATAGGCCTTGCGGGTGACGTTCCTGCGCACTTCCGAGGCGATCTCCTTGGACGACGGCCAGATATCGCGCAGATAGACGGGTTTTCCCTTGCGGTCGTGGCCCAGCGGATCCCTGGTGAGATCGGCGCGCAGCGAGCCGGCCAGCGCATAGGCGACGACCAGCGGCGGCGAGGCCAGATAATTGGCGCGCACATCCGGGTTCACGCGGCCTTCGAAATTGCGGTTGCCGGAGAGCACCGCGGCGGCCACCAGATCATTCTTGCGGACCGCGTCCGCAATGTTCTGCGGCAGCGGCCCGGAATTGCCGATGCAGGTTGTGCAGCCGTAGCCCACGAGATTGAAACCCAGCTTGTCGAGATCCTTCTGCAGGCCGGAGGACGCGAGATATTCCGTCACCACCTGCGAGCCCGGCGCGAGCGACGTCTTGACCCAGGGCTTCACCGAAAGGCCGGCCTTCACCGCGTTGCGCGCCAGAAGCCCAGCGCCGATCATCACGCTGGGGTTCGAGGTGTTGGTGCAGGAGGTGATGGCGGCGATCACCACGTCACCGTGGCCCAGGTCGAAATTGGCGTTGTCGACCTTGAAGCGCTTGCCGAGTTCATCGGCCTTCTTGAATTCATCCGCCATGACCTTGGCGAAGCCCGCGGCGGCGTTGCCCAGTTCGACGCGGTCCTGCGGGCGCTTGGGTCCGGCCATCGAGGGTACCACGGTGGCAAGATCGAGCTCGAGCGTGTCGGTGAACAGCGGTTCCTCGGCTTTCGCCGTCCAGAACATGCCCTGCGCCCTGGCATATTTCTCGACCAGCGCCACCTGGGCGGCGGGACGCGCCGTGCCCTTGAGATAGGCGAGGGTTTCAGCACCGATCGGGAAGAAGCCGCAGGTGGCGCCATATTCCGGCGCCATGTTGGCGATCGTCGCCATGTCCTCGAGCGACAGCGTGCTGAGACCCGGCCCGTAGAATTCGACGAACTTGCCCACGACGCCCTTCTTGCGCAGCATCTGGGTGACGGTCAGCACCAGGTCGGTGGCCGTGGTGCCCTGTGGCAGCGCGCCATCGAGCCGGAAGCCGATCACCTCCGGAATGAGCATGGAAATCGGCTGGCCCAGCATGGCGGCCTCGGCCTCGATGCCGCCCACGCCCCAGCCCAGCACTGCGAGGCCATTGACCATGGTGGTGTGGGAATCAGTGCCGACCAGCGTGTCCGGATAGGCGTAGGTAACGGTCTTGCCGTTCTCCCTGGCGGTGCTCGTCCACACGGTTTTCGCCAGATATTCGAGGTTCACCTGGTGGCAGATGCCGGTGCCGGGCGGCACCACGCGGAAGTTATCGAATGCCCCCTGCCCCCATTTCAGGAATTTGTAGCGCTCGCCGTTGCGGT
>DAISVW010000411.1:0-2559 GCA_036826695.1 Aestuariivirga sp. | reverse complement strand
TCAGTTGGTAGAGCAGCGGACTGAAAATCCGCGTGTCGGTGGTTCGATTCCGCCCCTGGGCACCATTTCCTGCAGCAGCAAATCCCCCGATCTGCCGTGCCCCTGCCCTCGGCCACCTCGTCGTCGCGGGCCGCGCGTCCTGGTGGAAAGATTCTCAGCTACTTGAGGTGCGACCTGAGGAAGGCTCCGGCGCTCGCCAGTGCCTCTCTCGCTTCCGGCGCATGCGCCCCCTGGAAGACATGCCACATGCCCTCGTAGAGATCGATGACCACGTCGACCTTCGCCGCCTTGAGCACCCGGTAGGTGCGCACGCTTGTGCTCAGCAGTATCGTCCGGGTCCCGTCCTGGATCATCGTCGGCGGAAATCCTCCGCTGAAGTCGCCGTAGAGGGGTGACACCCGCGGATCCTTGAGGTCCAGCGTTCCCGCATAGGCGCGCGCCGAGGCGCCGAGCAGCCCCTCGTAGGACAGCGTCGGGGCGGCGTCCGCGAGCGTGATGCCTGTGTCCCCGGAGTTCGAGAGGTCGGACCAGGGGGAGAAAAGCAGCACGGCAGCCGGCATCGCCACGCCTTCATCGCGAAGGTTGATGACCGCGCGCATGGCGAGATTGCCGCCCGCCGAGTCACCGAACAGCGCGATGCGGTTCATCGGCGTTCCGTCAGCAACGATCGCCCTCAAGACCGCGCTGACCTGCGCCTGTACCGTATCCCAGTGTACCGCGGGCGGATTGGTGTAGTCGACGGAGACGACCCGCAGGCCACTGGCTTGCGCAACCAGTGCCGCCATCCCCGCCATCGAGCGGGCACTGAACAGCGTGAAGGCGCCACCATGAATATAGACAACCACGCGGTTATCCTCCGTCCAGCCTTTTGGCCGCACGTCAAGAACCGGTACACCGCCGATCCTCGCTGTCGCGACGGTTCCGCCCGTCCGCTCCAGGACCACGCGATTGGGCTCTTCCAGCGCCTTTTCCTGCCCGGCGTGCAACGCCTGCCAGCCCGGAAGGTCGTCAGGTGCCGGCGCCGCAAGTTGCTTCAATCCGGCACCTTCGAGGAATTCGATGACGGTCTTCGCTTCAGGCGAAATGGTATCTGGGATTGGCACGGCTGAGTTTTCCCCGGCAAGGACTTGACGTGATAACATGGCGAGGACGACAAGGGCCGGCAACACCACACGTGCCGTCTTCCGGCATGCCAAAGCCAACGCCTTTCCTCTTCCCGCCGCTGCCATGAACAAGAGCGGGGCAGGAGTCAGACGGGAGAAACCGGCGGCTTTGCCAGAGAGACTTACGTCAATAGGGTCAGGCATCCGCACTGCTCGCTCCTTTCGCGGTTGATCATGGCACGCGCGATCCACACCGGACAAGGACTGTCCGGGTGTTCAAGACAGCAGTGCTCTGCCAGGGCAAAGATGTGAGCTGTATCGGACTGCCGGTTATCCGGCCGCGCAGACCCCTTCCAATCGCATCGTTGATGGCCCGGTTACCGGCGCCGGAACTCCGGGGCTTGGCGTCATACACAGTCACGCGGTTCGAATGCGACCTCTGGGCGCCCTCACTGCGGCCAGGGCAGCGACCAGGTCTTCACATTGGTGAAGAACTTCATCGCCTCCATCACCCCTTCCTTGACGCCGTTGCCCGAGTCCTTGATGCCGCCGAAGGGCGACATCTCGATGCGGTAGCCGGGCACTTCCCAGATGTTGACCGTGCCCACCTCGAGGCCTTCGATGAAGCGGGTGATGCGGCCGAGATTGTTGGTGCACACGCCCGATGACAGCCCGAACGGCGTCGAGTTGGAAATGCGGATCACCTCGGCATCGTCATTGGGCACCCGCACGACGGGCACGATCGGGCCGAAGGTTTCCTCGAACACGAGGTCCGACCGGTGTGGCACGAAATCGACGGTGATCGGCGGCAGCAGCGCCCCCTGGCGGCCGGGATTGTACAACACCTTGGCGCCCTGCTCCGCCGCCTTGTGGACACGGTCCTCGAACACGCGTGCAGCTTCCTCATGCACCACCGTGCCGAGATCGGTCGCAGGGTCCATCGGGTCGCCGAACTTGATGGCCATGGCGCGGGCCAGAACCTTTTCCACGAAACGGTCGGCAACCCGCTCCTGCACCAGAATGCGCTTCACCGCCGTGCAGCGCTGGCCGGAATTGCGCGTGGCGCCGGCCACCGCGAGGTCCGCCGCCTTGTCGAGGTCGCCGTCGGAGAGATCATCGAGGATGATCAGCGGATCGTTGCCGCCAAGCTCCAGCGCGGCGCGGCGGTAACCGGCCTTGGCGGCGATGATCTTGCCCACCCGCACGCCGCCGGTGAAGGTGATGACGCCGATCTCCGGGTTGGTCACCATCTCGTCGCCGATCTCGTCCGGCCAGCCGGTGACCACCTGAAACATTTCGGTCGGCAGGCCCGCCTCGTAGAGAATGTCGGCGAGCGCCAGGCAGGTGAGGGGCGTGAGCTCAGTGGGCTTGCAGACCACGCAATTATTGGTGGCGATCGCAGGGGCCACCTTGTGCGACACGATGTTGAGCGGATGGTTGACCGGCGTGATGGCCG
>DAISVW010000410.1:0-2560 GCA_036826695.1 Aestuariivirga sp. | reverse complement strand
CGCCGCTCGACCGCTATCATTCGGCTTGGAGCGGCAATATAGTCCACCAGAATGTCGGTGGCGCTTGGCTGAAGCTTGTCCTCCACAACTTGCACATCATGCACGATGGCCACCACGGGGGTGGCCTCGTCGACGATGCCGAGTTCGGTGAACATGCCCCATTCAAGATCGAAAAATCCATGGCCCTTGCCGAAGCGCACCCCGTCCATGGATACGGCGGAGGCGCCGGTCACCATCAGGTCGAAGCGGCCGCGCCGGGCGATCTCGGCCAGCGAAATGGGCCTGGCGAAATGCTCCATGCCATCGAGCCAGGCGGCATAGAGTTCAGCGCCTTTCGGCACCATGCCGGGCTCGATATAGAGAAATCCGCGATAGATGCCGTAGGTTGACATCACGAAGGGAATGCCCTCGGCAATCATCCGGCGGCGCAAGTCGACGAGGCAGTTGTCAGGCGTGATAAAAGCGTATTTGCAACGCTTGTAGGCGGGAAGTGCCACGATCAGGTCGGTGGCCTGTTCCGAGCCCTCGAAATCCGGGATCACCTCGTTGAAATTGAGGTGAAACCGGGTGTCGGGCTTCGCCACCTCATGCAGCTTGCTCCAGATCCGCTGCCGGATGATCTTGGAATTCGACACGCCTTGCCTCTGATGCCTGTCTTGTTCAACGGTCCGACAAGGTTCCACAGGGCGGTGCGCTTGTCATTCGGAAAATCTCGCTTTCCGGCACCAATTCGGCCGAGGGCCGCCCGGGTGAAACGGAAAACCGCCACAATGAACCGGTCAGGCTGTTGACGCCGCAGGTCCCGGGAGGCAAAGACGCAAGTCCTGGCCATCCCCGGCCGGAATGCAGGCAAGCCACAGCAAGAACCCGCCACAAACATGAAGAACCGGTTGCCTGCCCTGATCCTGGGGCTCATCGTGCTGCAGACTGTCTGCGCCGTGGTGTTTCTCGCCGATGTGGTCAATGACATGTCGGGTGCCGCGGCGGTGGACTGGCATCTGCTCCCCGAAGCTCTGGCCAGCATGGCACTGCTGTTGGGCATCGGCGCCGAGGCGCTTTTTCTCAGATATCTGCTCCGCCGCAAGGCCAGCCTTGAACGCAGCGTGGCGCTGGCCTCATCGGAACTGCAATCGGTGATCGAGAGCCATTTCGAGCAATGGAAACTCACCGCCAGCGAGCGCGATGTGGCGGCCCTGATGGTAAAGGGGCTGAGCATTGCCGAGATCGCGAAGGTCCGGGGTTCAGCCGAAGGCACCGTCAAGGCCCATCTCAACGCCATCTACCGCAAGGCCGATGCACGCAACCGCGCCGAGGTGCTGAGCAACATCATGGACGCGCTCATCGGCAAGCCGCTGATTCAGGACTGGAAGCAGTCCGCATAGCGTTTGCGCAGCTCGGCCTTCTGCACCTTGCCCATGGCGTTGCGCGGCAGTTCCGCCACTTCGAAAATGCGCTTCGGCACCTTGAACCGCGCGAGCTTCCGGGACAGCGCCGCCACGATCTCGGCCTCCGGGGCAAGCGGCGCCTTCCCCGTCACCACCGCCACGACGCCTTCGCCGAAATCCGGATGCGGCACACCGATGACGGCGCGCTCGCCCACCCCCGGCAAGGCATCGAGCACCTCCTCGATCTCCTTGGGGTAGACGTTGACGCCGCCGCTGATGATCAGGTCCCTGGCGCGGCCCACGATGCTGACGCGGCCCGTCTCGTCGATCACGCCCACGTCGCCGGTGATGAAATAGCCGTCCTCGGTGAAGTCCTCGCGGGTCTTCTCTGGCATCCGCCAATAGCCCTTGAACACGTTGGGGCCCTTGACCTCGATGACGCCTGGCTGGCTGCCGCGGATCCGCACTGACACATCGGGAAGCGCGAAGCCCACCGTGCCCGGCAGCCGCTCGCCGTCATAGGGGTTGGACGTGATCATGCCGGTCTCGGTCATGCCATAGCGCTCGAGAATGGCGTGGCCGGTGCGCGCCGCAAAAGCCTGGTGGGTTTCGGCCAGAAGCGGCGCCGAACCCGAAATGAACAGCCGCATGTTGCGGCAGGCCTCGCGGGTCAGGCCGTCTTCGCCCAGAAGCCGCGTGTAGAAGGTGGGAACCCCCATCATCAGCGTGGCCCGTGGCATGGCCTCGAGCATCGCGGCGGCGTCGAACTTCGAAAACCACACGATCTCGCTCGCCGCCAGAAACGCCGTGTTGAGCGCCACGTAAAGCCCGTGCACATGAAACACCGGGAGCGCGTGCAGCAGCCGGTCGCCGCTGGTGATTTGCCACAGTGCCACAAGCGTTTCGGCATTGGAGGCGAGATTGCCATGGGTGATCATCGCGCCCTTGGAGCGCCCGGTGGTGCCCGATGTATAGAGCAGTCCTGCAAGATCGTCTGCGCCGCGCGTCACCGTTTCGTGGCGCTCATCCATCGTGGCCGCAAGGGTTGCGAGCGAGCCTTCGCCTTTGGCATCGAGATTGGCGACCGCGAAGACCTTGTGTTGATCGCCCAGCGCGCGCATCTCCCGCTGGCGGGATGGGTCGCAGACGATCAGCTTCGGGGCCGCGTCGGCAAC
>DAISVW010000409.1:0-2585 GCA_036826695.1 Aestuariivirga sp. | reverse complement strand
GTGAATGCCGACGACCCGTCCGATCACCATGTGATCCCCGGCCACGCCAGCGTCGCCGGGCAACGGCACGATCTGGTAGAGGCGGCATTCGAGGCAGGCCGGACTTTCCGCCACGCGCGGCGGCCTGATAAGCCGGCACGCCGCCTTGGCAAGCCCCGCCAGTTCGAACTCATCCGCCGCGACATGGGCGGAGGACGCGTTCATCGCCTCGCGCAGGCCGAAGGGAACGAGATTGACCGCGAATTCGCCGGTGGCCTCGATGTTGCGCAGCGAGTCCTTCGGCGGGCCGCTGCCGAAGGCCACGTAGTGCGGCGCCTGCGCGAAGGCGTTGAAGAAACTGTAGGGCGCGAGATTGGCGATGCCTGCGGGCGAGAGCGTGGAAATCCAGGCGATCGGGCGCGGCGCAACGATGGCCTTGAACGGGTCCTGCGCCAGGCCATGATCGTTCTTCACGGCATCGTAGAACATCAGAGGCTCCGCAACAGGGAGGGCAAGTCGGCCACGCTGTCGATGGTGTGGTCCGCGAGATGGGCGATGTCGTCATAGCCCGCATTGCCGCTCAGCACCGCGATGGCGAGGCCCGCCCCGCCGGCGCGGGCTTCCTCCATGTCATGGTGATTGTCGCCGACCATGGCGATGGCGGAGGGCGGAAGGCCGGTCACTTCGGAAAACCGCCGCACCATCTGCCCCGAGGGCTTGGGGACGGCCACCGTATCGGCGGCGATGATGTCCTCGAAGTGGCCGATGGCGCCGATGTGGGCCATGTGAGCCCTGGCCGAGACATGGCTGTCATTGGTGGCGATGCCGAGCCTCATCCCCATCCCGCGCAGCTCCGTGAGGATCGGTTCCAGCGCCACCAGCGGCGCCAGCCGGTCGCGCACCAGATGGGTGTAGCCATGGTCGAGCACGTGAATCTTGCCGGCCAGTTCCGCCTCGGCGAGGCCGGGCCACCAGATTTCGGCGATCTGACGGGTGGTGCCGCCGGCCAGCACCGAGCCGGCCCTGAACTTGCCCGAGGCCGGGTCGTAGCCGCCCTTGGCCATCAGCGCTTCAGCGCCCGGCGCGTCGGTGGCGAAGAGGTCCATCAGCACTTCGCGGTAGATCGGCACCCAGGTGGCGTTGACGTCGATCAGCGTGCCGTCCTTGTCGAACAGAACCCCGGCGATGCTCATGCGGGCCGCCAGCGGGTGAGCAGCGTTTGCGGATCAGGGCGCGGCCGGTCTTCCAGCGGAGCTGCGGCGGTGCCGAGATAGATGAGGCCGGCGATCCGTTCCGGCGCCACGAGGCCCATGACCGCCGCCATGCCCTCGTCATAGGCGAGCCAGTCGGTGTTCCACTGGCAGGCATAGCCCAGCGCGGTGGCGGCATAGAGGATGTTCATGCACACCGCACCCGCCGAGAGCTGCTGCTCCCACTCCGGGATCTTCGGATGCGGCGCGGCCCGCGAGACGACGCCGATCACCACCGGCGCCCTGAGGAACAGGTTCTGCGCGAAGGCCAGCGCCTCTGCCCCATGTTCAGGGTGAAGCGCCTGCCAGCGCCGGCGCAGGGCCGCGCCGAACTCTGCCCGCGCCTCGCCCTCCCACAGGATGAATCGCCAGGGCGTGAGCTTGCCGTGATCGGGCACGCGGACGGCGCAGCTGAGGATTTCATCGAGCTGTTGAGCGGTCGGGCCTGGCCCGGTCATCGCCTTGGCCGAGGCCGATTTCCGGCTCCGAAGCAGATCGAGAACCGAGCTCGTATCGTTGAGTTGCTTCATGGGAGCGGAGTTTGGCGGCCCCGACGCGAAAAGGCAATGCCGGTCCGCCCTGTCAGCTTCAGCCGGAAAGCCCGTCGAGGAACTGCCGCGCGGCGGAAGCGATCTCCCGCTTGCGGCCAGAGTCCATTTTGGCGAGCGTGCGGTAGGGCATGGCCATGCGCGGGTTCTTGCCGAGGCGCTTTTCGTTGCGCATCAGGAAATCCCAGTAGAGATAGTTGAACGGACAGGCCCTGGGCCCCAGCTTCGCGGCGGGATCATAGGCGCAGCCCGCGCAGTAATCCGACATGCGGTCGATATAGGCGCCCGAGGCCGCATAGGGCTTCGAGGCCATGACCCCGCCATCGGCGAACAGCGCCATGCCATGGGTGTTGGGAAGCTCGACCCACTCGAAGGCGTCGGCATAGACGAGGAGATACCACTCCTCCACCGCCTTCGGATCGAGCCCGGCGAGCAGCGCGAAATTGCCGGTCACCATCAGGCGCTGGATGTGATGGGCATAGGCGTGGCGGCGGGTTTCGCCGATCGCCTGGCGGAGGCAGTTCATTTCGGTGTCGCCGGTCCAGTAGAAAGCGGGGAGCGGGCGGCGGGCGTCGAGCGCGTTGGTTTCGGCATAGTCCGGCATTTTCAGCCAGTAGAGGCCGCGGACATATTCGCGCCAGCCAAGAATCTGGCGGATGAAGCCCTCCACCGCGTTGAGCGGCGCCCTGCCCCGTTGCCAGGCCTGTTCGGCCCGCGCGCAGACTTCCCGCGCCGTCAGCAGCCCGATGTTGAGATAGGGCGAGATGACCGAATGATAAAGGAACTCATTCCCCTGCTTCATCGCGTC
>DAISVW010000408.1:0-2601 GCA_036826695.1 Aestuariivirga sp. | reverse complement strand
GCGGCGCTTGTAGAGGCCGGGCTTCTAATCGATGTGGGGCGGACGGCGAAGCGCGCCCGACTTCTTGTCCTCCACCCAGGTAACGGTGGGCAGCTGGTGGCCGGACCGGCGCATGCCGATGCGGCTCTTGGACATTTTCTTGCGTGGAACGGCCATGTTGAAACTCCATAAGATAAAGGCGCGGGGCAAACCGCCCACGCCTTACTGTCGGCCAGGCTCATAACCGAGAAGGCGGCTCAAGGCAAGCGAGATAGGGGCCGATGCCGGCCATCCGCACCAGGATGCTGCTGGCCACCGCCCGCACCCCCTTGGAAGGCTTGCCGGCATTGCGCTTGATCGGGTTGGGCAGCACCGCCGCCAGCCGGGCGGCCTCGGTTTTATTCAGCTTTTTCGCGGACTTGCCGAAATGATGTTGGGCGGCGGCCTCAGCCCCGTAGACGCCTGGCGCCCATTCCACGATGTTGAGGTAAATCTCCATCATCCGGCGCTTGGACCATATCAGGTCCATCCACATGGCCAGCGGCAACTCCAGCACCTTGCGGATGGCGAAGCGGCCATCCCACAGAAACAGGTTCTTGGCGGTCTGCATGGGGATGGTCGACGCGCCGCGCACCGGGGCTTCGTCCTTGTCCAGCGCATCGTCGATGACGTTCTGGAACTCGATCCAGTCGACGCCGTTGTGCTGGCAGAAGCGGGCGTCCTCGGCGGCGATCACGGCGCGGGGCAGCCAGGGCGACATCTCCTCGAGGCTCACCCATTGCCGGTCAATGCCGGCGCCGCCCAGGGCCCGAAGGAGCATCACATTGCTGACGGGCGGGGGCACCACCGCATAGACCAGCGTCATCACGATCGGCCACGCAATCAGGAAGCCCAGCCCATAAAGCGCCCAGCGCAGAAGGCGGCGCCAGCCCTGCCGGGGGGCCGCGGAAACTGCGGCGGCTGGTTGAGTTTCCTCGCTCATAACCCTATTGAGAAGCGGCCTTAGCACAGGATTTGCCCCGTGTCCTTTCAGGATGCCCTCGCCCGCACGGCCGCCGACACCGATGCCCTGCTCGATCTTCTGCTGCCGCCTGGGGCCTTTCCGGCGCCGCGGGTGACGGAGGCCATGCGCTATGCCGCGCTGGGCCAGGGCAAGCGGCTCCGGCCTTTCCTGCTGGTTGAATCGGCGGGGTTGTTCGGGGTGCCTCGCCCCCGGGCGCTGCGGGCCGGCGCAGCGCTGGAATGCGTGCATTGCTATTCGCTGGTCCATGACGATCTGCCCGCCATGGACGATGACGATCTGCGGCGCGGCAAGCCCACCGCCCACAAGGCCTTCGACGAGGCGACCGCCATTCTGGCGGGTGACGCGCTGCTGACCTATGCCTTTGAAATCCTGGGCGATACCGAAACCCACCCCGACCCGGCAGTCAGGATCGCGCTGGTCTCCGGCCTGGCGCGGGCGGCCGGGGTGGCCGGCATGGTGGGCGGCCAGATGCTGGACATCGCCGCCGAAACCGCCGGCGCGCAGGAGCTTGCCGCCATCACCGAAATCCAGTCGCTGAAAACCGGCGCACTGTTCCGCTTCGCCTGCGAGGCGGGCGCCGTGCTGGGCGGGGCGGATCCGGCGCCGCTGACCCGCTATGCCGCAAAGATCGGCCTCGCCTTCCAGATCGCCGATGACATTCTGGACGTGGAGTCAACGCCGGAAGCTCTCGGCAAGGCCACCCAGAAGGACAAGGGCATGGGCAAGGCCACCTTCGTCGATCTCCTGGGACTCGACGGCGCCAGGGCGCGGGCGGAAGAGCTGGTTGGCGAGGCAATCACCAGCCTCGGGCCCTATGGCAAAAAAGCCTCAAGACTGGCGGAAGCCGCGCGTTTCATCGTCAGCCGCCGGAAATAGGCGGGGCTGAGGCCCCCCAGCGGCCTTTCACATAGGTCTCCACAATGTCCTTGAACTGCTGCGAAATGTTCTCACCGCGCAGCGTCATGGCCTTGCGGCCATCGATGAAAACGGGTGCTGCCGGAAGCTCGCCGGTGCCGGGCAGCGAGATGCCGATGTCGGCATGCTTCGATTCGCCGGGGCCGTTGACGATGCAGCCCATCACCGCCAGCTGCAGGGTTTCAAAACCGGGGTAATCGCGCTGCCAGTCGGGCATGCGGTCACGCACATAGGTCTGGATGTCCTGCGCCAGTTCCTGGAACACCGTCGAAGTGGTGCGGCCACAGCCCGGGCAGGCAATCACCATCGGCGCGAAGCTGCGAATGCCCATGGTCTGGAGAATTTCCTGCGCCACCAGCACCTCGCGGGTTCGGTCGCCGCCCGGCTCCGGCGTGAGCGAGATACGGATCGTGTCACCGATCCCCTCCTGCAGCAGAACGGCGAGCGCCGCCGTCGAGGCGACGATACCCTTGGAGCCCATGCCAGCCTCAGTGAGGCCCAGATGCAGCGCATAACCGCAGCGGGCGGCAAGCGACCGGTAGACGGCGATCAGGTCCTGCACCTCTGAACACTTGGCGGAGATCAGGATGCGGTTCGCAGGAAGCCCCAGCTCCTCGGCGCGGGCGGCGGAGAGCAGGCCGGAGTGCACCACCGCCTCATGCATCACTTCGCGCACGTCTCTG
>DAISVW010000407.1:0-2609 GCA_036826695.1 Aestuariivirga sp. | reverse complement strand
CGACGGCTAGGCGGGCGAGCGCACCGTCAATGGCACGGCCGATCAGTTTCTGCGGGGTATCTATGCCGTAAAGTGCCACGAAGCTGCCGAAGCGCGGGCCCTTCTCCTCGCCCAGCAGCACCTGGTAAAGCATGTTGAACCAGCTCTGCGCCACGCCCACCGAGCCATCCTTTTGCGTGGTCCTGTAAGGGTCGCGGCGGCCCACGTCATAGACTTTCTGCTGAATCTCCTCCGGGCTCGCGCCAGCGGGGAGCGAGGCCAGTGCGGCGGAGAGATCGGCAAGCGCCGTGGCCTCCTCCGCCGCCGGCGCACGATAGCGCTTCGCCGGCTTCACGAAATCATCGAAATAGCGCAGCGCGTGGGTCACCAGCGCATCGAGCCGCGGATGCGTTTCCGGTGTGAGGCTGGGCGCGTAGCGGAGGATGAAGCCCCACAGGGAAGACTTGTCATGGGCATTGGCGACAGCGGCCAGATTGAGCAGCAGCGCGAAGGAAATGCCCCCCTCCTCCGGCGGCGGCGGGTTGCCGCCATGGATGTGCCACACCGGGTTCATCCGCCGGTCGGCGGGCTTGTCCGCCTGGCGCTGATAGGCCGATAGAAACGCGCCATACTCGTCGACCGCCCGCGGGATCACGTCGAAATAGAGCCGCTTCGCCTCGCGCGGCTTGTTGTACATGAACAGCGCCAGCGATTCAGGATCGGCATAGGTCAGCCATTCGTCGATGGTGAGGCCATTGCCCTTTGACTTCGAAATCTTCTGGCCGTTCTCGTCCAGGAAAAGCTCATAGACATAGTGCTGCGGCGCTTCCGAGCCGAGGATTTCGCAGATCCGGTCATAGACGGGCGCGTTGGTCTGGTGGTCCTTGCCGAACATCTCGAAATCAACGCCGCGCGCTGCCCAGCGCATGCCAAAATCCGGCTTCCATTGCAGCTTGGTGCGCCCGCCGGTGACCGGCATGGTGACGTCGGTCCCATCCTCGTCGGTGAAGGTGATGGTGCCGGCCTTGGGATCAACCTTCTTCATCGGCACATAGAGCACGCGGCCCGTCGAAGGCGAGATCGGCAGGAACGGCGAATAGGTGGCCTGGCGCTCCTCGCCGAGCGTTGGCAGCATGACCGCCATGATGTCGTCGAACTTCTCAAGCGCGTGCAGCAGCATCGGGTCGAACCGGCCGGACTTGTAGTAGTCGGTGGCCGAGGCGAACTCGTAGTCAAAGCCGAACGCGTCGAGAAACCGGCGCAGCATGGCGTTGTTGTGGTGCCCGAAGCTGTCATACTTGCCGCCGAACGGATCTGGCACCGCGGTGAGCGGCATGTGCAGATAGGGCCTGAGCGCCGCCGGGTCCGGCACTGTTTCCGGAATCTTGCGCATGCCGTCCATGTCGTCCGAGAAGCACAGGAGCCTGGTCGGCACGTCGCACAGCAGTTCAAAGGCGCGGCGCACCATGGTGGTGCGCGCCACCTCGCCGAAGGTGCCGATATGCGGCAGGCCCGAGGGGCCATAACCCGTTTCGAACAGCACCTTGCTCTTGCCCGATTTCTCGATGCGCGCGACCAGCTTGCGGGCCTCTTCGAAAGGCCAGGCGGCGGAAGGCTGGGCAGCGTCGCGATAACGGGAAAGATCGGTCATGGAGGCGGCTTTTCCGGGAAAGGAGAAGCCGGTTCGTTACGGCTCGCGCTTCAAACCGTCAACCAGGGAGCGATTCGGCTTTCAGTAGAACGGCACCGGGAAGTGCTTGAGATAGAGCCGCGCGAAGCGGCCATCGCGGCTCATCCGGGTCAGCGCATCGTCGATCGCCTGCCGGAGCGGAATGTTGCCCTTGCGCATCACGATGCCTGCGCCCTCGCCGAAAAAGCGGCTATCGGCATAGGCCCCGCCGATGAACGTGCAGCAATCGAGCGATTCCGAACCATTGAGCCAGAACGCGATGGCACTCGCATCCCCGAAGGCAAGGTCCACCCGCCTGCGGCGCATGGCCTCCACGGCCCCCTCCGCGCTTGCGACGCGCTCGATCCTTACGGCCGGGAACAGCGCATTGAGATAGGCCTCGTGCCGCGAGCCGCCGACCACCGCGATGGATCTGCCCTGCAGGGCCTGCGCATCGGCGGATCGGATCGCACCATCCTTGTGGCCGGCAAAGCGCGCGGGCACACGATAGACCGGCTGGGACACCTCGAAACGACGGCGCAGGTCCCCGTCAATGCGATGCGAGGCAATGACGGCATCGCCCTCGTTGATGTCGAGTGCCGGCAGGAGGAGTTCCCAACGGCGAGGCTGGATGGTGCATTGCGCCTCGATCTCCGCGCAGATCGCGCGCGCGAGATCGATGTTGAATCCTTGCAATTGTCCATCGGCCGCAATGAAATTGAAAGGCGGATAATCGTCTTCCGTGAGAAAACGGATACTGGCGATGCGCGGCCCGGCACGGCGTTCGATGCGCCGCTCGGGATCGACGAAAACCGGGATGCGGATCGGGTTGCCCTGCTGGGCGAAAGCCCGCGGCGCCGTGCCGGGCAGAAGGCAGGCGAGCAGGCCCAGCAGCACCAGCGCGCATCGGCCAGGCCTACGGAAATGCGACGGGAACCGGGAGACGAGGCGATGCATTTGG
>DAISVW010000406.1:0-2609 GCA_036826695.1 Aestuariivirga sp. | reverse complement strand
TATGGGATGATGGCGGCGGCATTCCTGGCGATGCCAGGTTTCGCAGTGGCTCAGGAAAGCACATCCGCATCCCCCGATGAAGCCAACGGCTGGGTGAAGATCGTGCCGGAACCTGTAACCATCGATGGCAGGCTCTTCACCCCCACCTGTTCGGCCGCGCCAGGCACCTCCACCTCCACCTTCTCTTACTTCTACCGCAAGGGTACCGGCGATGGCCTTGCAGTGTTCTTCAATGGCGGCGGCGCCTGCTGGAATGACTTCACCTGCTCCAGGCCGCGCCTCGCCGGCGACAAGGCGTCGTTCTCTGGCAAGGATGACGAGGATGCCTCCGGCGTCTACAAGTCCGAGCTGCTGCCCGGCGACGGCCCGGCGAAGATGACCGGCCTTCTCGACCGCGACAACCCCCAGAATCCGGTTCATGACTGGAGCATGATTTTCGTTCCCTATTGCACAGGTGACGTGCATTCAGGCTCCAACACGGCGCAGTACAAGTTCCCGGACACGGGCAAACCCTTCACGATCGAGCATCGCGGCTGGGACAACATGCAGGTGATCATGCACTGGATGCAGAGCAACGTGCCACAGCCCAAGCATCTGCTGGTGGCGGGATCGAGCGCCGGCGCCTATGGCGCAGCCACGCATTTCACATCGCTGCGGGAGATGTATCCGGCTTCGCGCGCCGTGTTCCTCGGCGACAGCGGCCAGGGCGTGACCGCGCCCGGCTTCGAGGAAGCCCGCAACAAGAACTGGAATTACCAGCTGCCCACGGCCGTCTTTGGCCCCGGCGCGCAGAATACGCCGGACACCGAAGTGGTTGCCAAGCTCGCGGCCTATTTCCCGAAGGACCGTTTCGCGCAGTTCACCTCCATTCATGACGCCACGCAGACCGCTTTCTACGAGCAGATGACCAAGTCGCCGGATTGCAATGCCTGGACCAACAAGATGTCGAGCGAGATGGCGGCCCGCCAGGCCTCGCCCAACTTCCGCTCCTATGTGGCGGATGGCAAGCCGCACACCATCCTGCGCGCGCCGCTGTTCTTCTCCGAACAGTCAGGCGGCATGGCCTTCACGGCATGGCTGGCGGGACTGCTGAATGACGGCGAGTTACCAGGCAATCAGCTCTGCCCCACCTGCCAGGCGCCGCAGACGGTGTGCCCGCAATAAGGGGGCGGCTGGGCGGTTCTTCCCCCTCTCTCGCTGCGGCCCTCTCATTCCCTCTGGACAACCACCCCGATCCATGAGAACGCGCTTCGAGGCAGCGGGTGCGGCATGAGCGTGAATGTGAGAAGCGTGACCTTTTTCAGCGGCGACGGTGTCAGGATCGCCGGCAATCTCTACATGGATGGCGATCCGGGCGGGCGGTCGAAAGCGCCCGCCATTGTGCTCTGCCAGGGGCTCTCGGGCGAGAAGCACAAGGTCCTCCCCGACGTGGCCAGCAGCTTCGCGGCGGCCGGTTATGTGACGCTCGCCTTCGATTACAGCGGCTGCGGCGAGAGCGACGACCGGCGCGCGCGGCCCTATGTGTTTCCGTCCGAACGCGTCGAGGATGCGCTCAGCGCCATCGCCTATGTCGCCCAGCTGCCGTTTGTGGATAGCGGCCGGATCGGCCTCTACAGCATCAGCTACGGCGGCCCCGTGGCAATCCATGCCGCCGCTTATGACAGGCGCGTCAGGTGCCTGGCTGTCGTCTCCGGGCCCGGCGACGGACCTGCCTTCCTCGCGTCGCTGATGGCTCCGCGCGAATGGGAACTCCTCCGCGAGGAGATCGAGGCTGACCGCTCGAAGCGCGCGGTGACAGGGAAATCGGCCGTTGTGCCTCTCACCCATATCATCAGGTTTCCGGATTCTTTCTGGGCGCGCTATCGCCGCCTTGGCTCCGCGGACGAAAGCGAGTCGCTGCCGGAGGCTGCCGGCCATGCGCCGGTCCCCATGCTCGCGCTGGAGAGTGCTGACGCGATGCTGAGGTCCTTGCCGGGAAGCGTGGTGCCTCTCGTGGCGCCGAGGCCCATTCTCTTCGTCCACGGAGCGGAGGACGACGTCGCGAAACCGGGGCTTGCCAGGGAGCTCTTCGCCAGGGCTTCCGAGCCAAAAGAATTCGTCGCCCTTCCGGGCTTCGACCATATCGGCCTCGATACCGGAGAAGGCCTCAAGCAGCAAATCGCCCTCGCCCAGCAGTGGTTCGACCGGCACCTGACTGTCTGAGTTGCCCGGAACAAGTCCGGGATGATCAAGCCAAAGGGCCGTCGCTACCGCCAGGCGACCTTGGCGATCTCGTAGGACTTGCCGCCGCCCGGCGTGTTGACCTCGACCGAGTCGCCCTTCCTCTTGCCGATGATCGCCCGGGCGATCGGCGAGGAAACGGAGATCTTGCCCTTCTTCACGTCGGCCTCGAATTCGCCGACGATCTGGTAGGAGGTTTTTTCGTCAGTTTCCTCATCGATCAGCGTGACTTTCGCGCCGAACTTCACGGTGTCGCCGGAAAGCTTTGAAATATCGATGATTTCAGCTCGCGAGAGCTTGTCTTCAAGCTCCGCCACGCGGGCTTCCGTCCAGCCCTGCTGCTCCTTGGCGGCATGGTATTCGGCATTTTCCGAAAGATCGCCATGCGA
>DAISVW010000405.1:0-2615 GCA_036826695.1 Aestuariivirga sp. | reverse complement strand
AATCCACCTGCTGGCGGCCGTTCGAGATGGCGATCGAGTAGAACTCGCCGCGCGATTCCTCGCCGCGCAGGATGCAGCTCGGATACTTCCAGGTGATCGCCGAACCGGGCTCGACCTGGGTCCAGGAAATCTTCGACCGCGCACCCCGGCAATCGCCGCGCTTGGTGACGAAATTGTAGACCCCGCCCTTGCCTTCCGCGTCGCCCGGATACCAGTTCTGCACGGTGGAATACTTGATCTCGGCATCATCGAGCGCGATCAGCTCGACGACTGCCGCATGCAGCTGGCTTTCCTCGCGCATCGGCGCGGTGCAGCCCTCGAGATAGGACACATAGGAGCCCTTGTCGGCGATGATCAGCGTGCGCTCGAACTGGCCGGTGTTCTTGGCGTTCATGCGGAAATAGGTGGAAAGCTCCATCGGGCAGCGCACGCCCGGCGGCACATAGACGAAGGAGCCGTCGGAGAACACAGCGGCGTTGAGCGCCGCATAGTAATTGTCGGCCTGCGGCACCACCGAGAACAGGTATTTCTTCACCAGCTCCGGGTGCTCGCGCAAAGCCTCCGAGATCGCGCAGAAGATGACGCCCGCCTTGGCGAGTTCCGCCTTGAACGTGGTGACCACCGACACGGAATCGAACACCGCATCGACCGCCACCTTGCCCGAGGCATATTCGCCGCCCGCCTCGTCGAGTTCGCTCTTCTCGCCCTGCTGCCTGACGCCAGCGAGGATTTCCTGTTCCTTCAGCGGAATGCCGAGCTTGGCATAGGTTTCGAGCAGCTTCGGGTCCACCTCGTCGAGGCTCTTCGGCGCGGCGGTGCCCTTGGGCGCTGCGTAGTAATAGATGTCCTGGAAGTCGATCTTGGGGTAGCTCACCCTGGCCCAGGTTGGCTCCTCCATGGTGAGCCAGCGGCGATAGGCCTCGAGCCGCGCCTCCAGCATCCAGGCGGGCTCGTTCTTCTTCGCCGAGATGAAGCGGACGGTATCCTCGTTCAGGCCCTTCGGCGCGAATTCGGCTTCGATGTCGGTGGTGAAGCCGTACTTGTACTTGTCGACGTCGATGTCCTTGACGAGTTCGATGGTTTCGATGTCAGCCATGGTTCCCTCAGGCGGCGGCCCTTGCCTTGTGGCGCGCGACGATCTTGCGCCAGGCCGCAACGAAATGATTGATGTGGTCTTCGGTCGTATCCCAACCCATTGATACGCGGATCGCGGCTCTTGAGATCTCCGGCGCAACGCCCATCGCCGCCAGAACATGCGATTTCGCCACCTTGCCGGAGGAACAGGCGGAGCCTGACGAGACCGCGACGCCTTCGAGGTCGAAGGCCATCAGCAGTGTCTCGGCGTTCATGCCGGCATGCGCGAAGCACACCGTGTTGGGAAGCCGCGGCGCGGCGCCGCCCATGATCACCGCGCCGTCGAGCCCGGCTTCAAGTTGACGGCGGAGCGGCAGCAGCTCCGGCAGCTTCGCCCCGGCCACCGCGGTGAAGCCCGCCAGCGCGACGAGATTCTCGGTGCCGGCCCGGCGGCGCAGTTCCTGGCCGCCGCCATGGATCAGCGGGGTGAGCGGCAGGCCGTCGCGCACGACGAGCGCTCCCGCCCCGAGCGGTCCGCCCGGCTTGTGGGCCGAAACGGTGAGCATGTCGGCGCCCAGCAGCGCGAAATTGACCGGTATCCGGCCCAGCCCCTGCACCGCGTCGCAGTGCATCAGCGCTCCCTGCGCCTGGGCGAGGCGCGCGGCCTCGGCCACCGGCTGGATGACGCCGGTTTCGTTGTTGGCCAGCATCAGGCTCACGAGCGCACGGGGGCCATGGGCCAGCATCCGCTCCAGCGCCGCGAGATCGGCAACGCCATCGCCATCGACCGGCAGCAACTCGACCGGCTTTGCCGAAGCCCTGGCGGCTTCCAGCACCGACGGGTGCTCGATCGCGGAAACGATCAGCCGCTCCACGGGAGCACCCTTGATCGCCAGGTTGTTGGCCTCGCTGCCGCTCGCGGTGAACACCACCATCGGCGCGATCACGCTCACCGCCCGGGCCAGCCGCTCGCGCGCCTCCTCCACCAGCTGGCGGGCGGCGCGGCCTTCGCCATGCACCGAGGAGGCATTGCCGGTCACCGCCATGGCGGCCAGCATCGCCGCCCTCGCCTCGGGCCGCAGCGGCGCGGTGGCGTTATGGTCGAGATAGGCTCTCACGCCATGGCCCCCTCGGGGTGACGGTCCTTGGCCTGCTTGATGGTGGCGGCCAACGCCAGGTTGCGCTTCTCCACCACGTCTTCGAGTGAAATCGATGACAGGAAATACATCATCTGCCGCCCCAGGCTTGACCACAGGTCATGGGCGTTGCAGCGCTCGCCCTTGACACAGCCCTCGACGGCATCACCGTCGCAGCGTGTAAACTGCAACTCTTCGTCAACTGCCGCAATGATTTCGGCAACCGGAATAGCACTCATCGGACGCGCCAGACGGTAGCCGCCACCCGGCCCCCGGGCGCTTTCGACGAGGCCCGCCTTGCGCAGCCGGCCGAACAATTGTTCGAGATATTCCTGGCTGATGTCCTGGCGCTCGCGATCCCGGCAAGCGCCACCGGCGCATCGCCCGGCATGCTGGCGATGTCGA
>DAISVW010000404.1:0-2621 GCA_036826695.1 Aestuariivirga sp. | reverse complement strand
GCGGCGCCTTTGTGCTGGGCCGCCGGCTGACGCGGGGAGTGGTGGTGTACGTATTCTTTCTCACCATTGTGAATAACGTGCTGTGGCCGGAAGGGAAACCATTCTTTCCGCTGGTGTTCTCGCTGTTCTCCTTCGTGCTCGCCGCCAACATGCTGGGCATGTTCCCCTATTTCTTCACGGTCACCAGCCATGTGGTGGTCACCGCGGCGCTCGCCGTCTTCGTGGTCGCGCTTGTTGTCGTGGTCGGCATCGCCAAGCATGGGCTTGGCTGGTTCAAGCTGTTTGTGCCGAGCGGCGTGCCCATGGTGATCCTGCCCTTCATCTCGCTCATCGAGATCATTTCCTTCCTGTCGCGCCCGGTGAGCCTGGGGCTGCGTCTGTTCGGCAACATGCTGGCCGGCCACATCGTGCTCAAGGTGTTCGCGGGTTTCGTGGTGAGCCTCGGCGCCCTGGGCGTTGGCGGCATCATCGGCTCCGTGGCGCCGCTTGGCATGGCCGTGGCGCTCACCGCGCTCGAATTCCTGGTGGCGTTTCTACAGGCCTTCGTTTTCGCCATCCTCACCTGCGTCTATCTCAACGACGCGCTGCACACCCATCACTGACACTCAACTTCAACCCAACAATTGCCAAAACGCGAGGAGACTGACATGGAACCAGAAGCAGCAAAGATGATCGGCGCGGGCATCGCCTGTATCGGCATGGGCGGCGCCGGCATCGGCGTGGGCCACATTTTCGGCAACTATCTCGCCGGCGCGCTGCGCAACCCGGCGGCGGCCAGTGCCCAGTTCACCAACGCGCTGATCGGCGCGGCGCTGGCGGAAGGCCTCGGCATCTTCTCGCTGGTCGAGGCGATGCTGCTGCTGTTCACCTGATCTTCAATCCGGCAATCACGGCGGAGCCTGACGGGCAGTTAGCCCGTCCGGGCTTCGCCACTTGAGGCTCAAGACATGTCGCAACCGACATTCGCCGTCGCCGAAGCCACGACCGAGACGCCCGCCACCACGGGCGAATCAGGCCAGACGGCGGAGAGCACCGGCCATGATGGCGGCCATACCGGCGCCTTCCCGCCGATGGATACCACCACCTATCCGTCGCAGATCTTCTGGCTCGTGGTGTTCTTCGGCCTGCTTTATCTGCTGATGAGCCGGGTGGCGCTGCCGCGCATGGCGGCTGTGCTGGAGCGCCGGCACAAGGCCATCGAAGCCGATCTCTCGAAGGCCTCGGCGCTGAAGAACGAAACCGAGGCGGCGATTGCCGCCTATGAGAAATCACTGGCCGACGCGAGGGCCGGCGCGCAGGCAATTGCCGCCGATACCCGCGCCCGGATCGGCGGCGAGGTGGAAGCCGAGCGCGCCGCGCTCGACAAGACGCTGGCCGCCAAGATCGCCGACGCCGAGTCCCGCATCGCGGCGTCGAAGTCGCAGGCGGTGAAGGATGTGGGCGATGTCGCCGCGGAGACCGCCGCGGAGATTGTCGCGCAGCTGACGGGTACGCGGGTGAGCAAGGCCGATGCCGCCAGAGTCATCGCCGGGCTCAAGGCGTAAGGGAGCAGACCCATGTATTTCGACGCTTCGTTTTTCGCCCTCGTCGCGCTGATTATCTTCCTCGGTATCGTCGCTTACGCCGGCGGATTCAAGGCCATGGGCGCCGGCATGGATGCGCGTGCCGCGCGCATCCGCCGTGAGATTGAGCATGCCGCATCGCTGCGCAAGGAGGCCGAGAACCTGCTCGCCGAATACAAGCAGAAGCGCCTCGATGCCGAGAAGGAAGCACAATCCATCGTCGCCGCCGCCAAGGCCGATGCCGAGGAATATGCCGCCGAGACGCGCCGCAAGCTTTCCGAGACGCTCGACCGCCGCGCCAAACAGGCCGAGCAGAAGATCGCCCAGGCCGAGGCCGCCGCCGTCAAGGACGTGCGCAACCTGGCGACCGAGCTGGCTATCGCTGCCTCGCAGAAGCTGGTGGCTGAAACCGCCAGGGGCGAGAAGGCGGCCGAGCTCATCGCGTCATCGATCACCGCGGTGAAGAACCGGCTCAACTGAGCGGCCGTCTCCCCGTCCGCGGCGGCGCGCCTCGCTATTCCGCCGCCTCCATGTAGTTGGCCATCGGCGGGCAGGTGCAAACGAGATTGCGGTCACCGAACACATTGTCGACGCGCGCCACCGGCGGCCAGTATTTGCTGTTGGGATAGCCTTTGAGCGGGAAGAATGCCTTCTCTTTCGAATAAGGGTGCTTCCAGTCGCCGCGCAGCAGGCGGTGGGTGTGCGGTGCGTTCTTCAGCACATTGTCCAGCCGGTCCGCCTTGCCCTCCTCCACTTCGGCGATCTCTCGCCTGATCTCGATCATCGCGTCGCAGAAGCGGTCGAGCTCGCGCTTCGATTCCGATTCGGTGGGCTCGAGCATCAGCGTGTCCGCCACGGGGAACGACATGGTGGGGGCGTGGAAGCCGTAGTCCATCAGCCGCTTGGCGATGTCCTCCACCTCCACCCCGGCGCTCTGCTTGAAGCCGCGGGTGTCCAGGATGCACTCGTGCGCCACGAGGCCGTTCTGCCCGCGGTAGAGCACGGGGTAGTGCCCCTCCAGCCGCTTCGCGATGTAGTTGGCGCTGAGGCTCGCCACCT
>DAISVW010000403.1:0-2626 GCA_036826695.1 Aestuariivirga sp. | reverse complement strand
GCTGATCGTGGCGCTCGATGTGCGCGGCTTCCTGCGCCGCATGCCCAACCGGGCCCGGGCGCTGGAAGTGCTGAAACTGCCGGAAAGCCATTCGCCGAGCATCGCCTCGCGCAAGGCGCCGGGCTTCACGCCCAATGTCATCCAGGGCAATCTGGGCCGCGTCAAACCGGTGCAGGCCACGGGCGACGGGGCGCCGCGCGCCGCCGTGGTGCCGCTGATGGGCCGCATCGCGGCGGGTGTTCCCATTTCCGCCATCCAGGACCATACCGCCAACATCGCGGTGCCGCCGGAGATGCTGACGGGCGGCGAGCATTTCGCGCTCGAGGTGAAGGGCGACTCGATGATCGATGCCGGCATCTTCGAGGGTGACACGGTGGTCATCCGCCGCGGCGACACGGCGCAGAACGGCGACATCGTGGTGGCCCTCGTCGACGACGAGGAGGCAACCCTGAAGCGGCTGCGCCGCAAGGGCGACTCGGTGGCGCTGGAAGCCGCCAATCCAACTTACGAAACCCGCATCTTCGGGCCGGACCGGGTGCGCGTGCAGGGCCGCCTCGTCGGGCTGCTCCGGAAGTATTGAGGCAAGTGCAGTGATGAAAATCTACGGCGATCTGATTTCGCCTTTCGTGCGCATGACGGTGGTGACCGCCCATGAGGCAGGGCTCGGCGACCGGGTTCAGCATCTGGTCGAACCGGTGAAGCCCACCGAAGTCAATGCGAAGCTCTCGACGCTGTCGCCGCTGGCCAAGATCCCGGTGCTGGAAACCGAAGACGGCAAGGGCGTCTATGATTCCCGCGTGATAATGGAATATCTCTGCCACGTGGCCGGCAACACCACGCTGATCCCTTCACCTGGCGATGGGCGTTTCAGGGTGCTGACGCTCCAGGCGCTCGGCCAGGGCCTGGCCGATTCCGCCGTCGCCTACCGCTATGAGACGGGCGTCAGGCCCAAGGGCCTGCAGTGGGAGGACTGGATGTCCCGCACGGTGACCAGGCTCCACGCCTCGTTCGACGAGCTTGAAAACAACTGGATGCCGCAACTGGAGGCCGTCACGGTTGGCGCCATCGCCGTGGCGGTTACGCTCGGCTACATCGACTTCCGGCTGAACGAGCTTGGCTGGCGCAACGGCCATCCGAAGCTGGCCGCCTGGCACCAGGCCTTCTCGGCGCGGCCCAGCATGGTCAAGACCAGCATCGCGCACCGCTGACTGTGGCAAGACGCGCCTTGCCTGGGTCTGCCGCCGCGCCCAAGTGAAGCTTATGAACGAGACCAGCGTCATCGTGGTGGGAGCAGGCCCGGCGGGCCTCGCCGCAGCTTGCCTTCTGGCCCAGGATGGCCGCCGGGTGCGGCTGGTCGCCCGCGAGCCGGGCGATGCCGGTGACCCGCGCACCGTGGCCCTGATGACGCCCTCGCTCCGCATCCTCGAGAGCCTCGGCCTCTGGCCGGGGGACCTGCGGGCGAGAACCCAGCCGCTCCGCAAGCTGCGTCTGGTCGATGACACCGGAACGCCCTTCCCCGCGCCCGACGTGACCTTCGATCCGGCAGAGCTGGGCGAGGAGGCCTTCGGCTGGAACTTTCCCCTGAGCCTGCTGGTTCCCACCCTCCATGCCCGGGCGCTGGCGCTGGGCGTCGAGATGACGGCCGCCGATGCCGCCGGGGCTGAGCCGCGCTCAGATGGAATTGTCATCACCACCACGGCGGGCGAGCGGCTTGCAGCACAGGTGGCGATCGCCGCCGACGGCCGCAACTCGGTGCTGCGCGAGGCCGTGGGAATCCGCACCAACCGCTGGTCCTACGAGCAGGCCGCCATTGCCACCAGCTTTGCCCATACCGGCCCGCATGGCGGGGTCTCGACCGAGTATCACAAGCAGGCCGGACCGTTCACGACCGTGCCGATGCCCGGGAACCGGTCCTCGCTGGTCTGGATGGAGCGGCCGGAACGGGCAGCCGAGCTGATGGCGCTGCCCGACCGCGCCTTTGCCGCCGAGATCCAGATCGGAACCCACGGCGAACTGGGCCGGGTTTCGGACATCGGTCCGCGGCGGCTGTTTCCCATGCAGGGGCTTCTGGCCCGCGATTTCGCCAGGAACCGGGTGATACTGGTCGGCGAGGCCGCCCATGTGGTGCCGCCGATCGGCGCCCAGGGGCTCAACATGTCGCTGCGCGACGCCGATGCCGCCGCGGCGCTCATGGCGGGCGAGGACGACCCGGGAAACCCTGCCCTGCTCGCCAGTTACGACGCCCGCCGCCGCCGCGACGTGCAGCCGCGCCAGCAGGTGATCGATCTCATGAACCGCTCGCTGCTCTCGGGTTTCCTGCCGCTCGAAGCGGGCCGCTCCGCCGGCATCGCGCTGCTTGCCGGTTTCGCCCCGCTGCGCCGTGCAGCCATGCAATATGGTCTCGCCGTATCAAGGGGTTAGCGAGGCTCTTGCCATCCCGGTGCTTCCTTGGCAATCAACGGCCATGCGCGACGCCGGAACCGCCAAGTTTTCAATCGGCCAGATTGTGCGCCACCGGTTGTTTCCCTTCCGGGGTGTAATCTTCGACGTCGACCCGGTGTTCAACAACACCGAGGAATGGTGGCACGCCATCCCCGAAGACATCCGCACGCGCAAGGACCAGCCG
>DAISVW010000402.1:0-2627 GCA_036826695.1 Aestuariivirga sp. | reverse complement strand
GACCTCCTTTCTGTTTGCCGACTGGCTGACCAAGCCGGGCTGGATGTGGCGTATGTTCCTCGGCATCGTGCTGGCGCTGCTGGTCATCGACCTCGGCGTGCTGCACAAGGAGCACAAGGAAATTTCGGCGCGCGAGAGCCTGGTGCTCTCGGCGGTCTATATCGGGCTCGGCCTCTCCTTCGGCGGCTGGGTGTGGTGGTCGCTGGGGCCCAATTCCGGCATGGAATATCTCACCGGCTTCGCGGTCGAGAAGGCGCTGGCGATGGATAACGTCTTCGTCATCGCCATGATCTTCGCCTTCTTCGCGGTGCCGCTCAAGTATCAGCACCGGGTGCTGTTCTGGGGCATTCTCGGGGTAATCGTGCTGCGCGCCATCATGATTGGCTTCGGCGCGGCCATCGTCAGCGAATTCTCCTGGGTGCTTTATATCTTCGCGGTCTTCCTGATCGGCACCGGCATCAAGATGATCGTCTTCGCCGACCGCGAATATGACGTGGCCAAGAACCCGCTGCTGGCCTTCATGCGCCGCCGCTTCAACGTCACCGACGAGCACCATGGTGAGAAGTTCTTCGTGAAGAAGCTGGACCCCAAGACCGGCCGCCTCGCCTGGTTCATGACGCCTCTATTCCTGGCGCTGATCCTGATCGAGGTGGCGGACGTGATCTTCGCGGTCGACTCGGTGCCGGCGATCTTCGCCATCACCACCGATCCGTTCATCGTCTACACCTCCAACATCTTCGCCATCCTTGGGCTGCGCGCCCTTTACTTCGCGCTGGCCGCGATGGTGAAGCGCTTCCACTATCTGAAGCTTGCGCTGGCGGTGGTACTGATCTTCATCGGCTCCAAGATATTCGTGGCGCCTTTGCTCGGGCTGGAGAAGTTTCCGCCGGCGATCTCGCTCGGCGTCACTTTCGGCATCCTCGCGCTGGGCGTGGCCTACAGCCTGTGGAAGACGCGGGGCGCGCCGCGAGAGAAGCTTACCTGAGACGGCATGGCGCCGGGGCGGCGGCCCGCCGCCGCCCCGGTTTTTGCCGCTTGCCACGGGGCTGAGGCCCCGCTATCTCCCGCGCCAATTCAATTCCAGAGGGATGGACCACAGCGATGCGCGTTTACTACGACCGTGATGCCGACGTGAACCTGATCAAGGCCAAGAAAGTGGCGATCGTCGGCTATGGCAGCCAGGGCCGCGCCCATGCGCTGAACCTCAAGGACTCGGGCGCTGCCAAGATCGCCATCGCGCTGAAGCCCGGCTCGGCGACTGCCAAGAAGGTGGAGGCCGACGGCCTCAAGGTGATGTCGGTTCCGGAGGCCGCCAAATGGGCCGACCTGATGATGATGGCCACACCCGATGAGCTCCAGGCCGACATCTACCGCGACGAGATCGCCCCCAACATCCGTGACGGCGCGGCCATCGCCTTTGCCCATGGCCTCAACATCCATTTCAACCTGATCGAGCCCAAGAAGACCATTGACGTGCTGATGATCGCGCCGAAGGGCCCCGGCCACACGGTGCGCAGCGAATATCAGCGTGGCGGCGGCGTGCCCTGCCTGATCGCCATCCACCACGATGCCTCGGGCAATGCCCATGACCTGGCGCTGTCCTATGCCTCGGGCGTGGGCGGCGGCCGTTCCGGCATCATCGAGACGACGTTCAAGGAAGAATGCGAGACCGACCTGTTCGGTGAGCAGGTCGTCCTCTGCGGCGGTCTTGTTGAGCTGATCCGGGCGGGCTACGAAACCCTGGTCGAGGCCGGTTACGCCCCCGAGATGGCCTATTTCGAGTGCCTGCACGAGGTGAAGCTGATCGTCGACCTGATCTACGAAGGCGGCATCGCCAACATGAACTATTCGATCTCCAACACCGCCGAGTGGGGCGAATATGTCACCGGCCCGCGCATCATCACCGATGCCACCAAGCAGGAAATGCGCCGCGTGCTGAAGGACATCCAGACCGGCAAGTTCACGTCCGAGTGGATGCAGGAATACCGCGCCGGTGCGGCGCGCTTCAAGGCCATCCGCCGCATGAACGATGCCCACAACATCGAGGAGGTGGGCGAGAAGCTCCGCGCCATGATGCCGTGGATCGCCAAGAACAAGCTGGTCGACAAGACCAGGAACTAGGACGTCACATCAAGGAGCACCCCCGGTCACCTGCCGGGCTTATGTCAGGGTGGCCACGTCTCCGTATCGTGATCGGGATGCTGGCGGCTGGCCAACCTCGCCAGGTCTTCCGGCGTGCGGTCCTCGGCGGTGCTGTGGCCGGGTAGGTGCGGCAGTCTGTCGGCCCAGCCAAGCTTGCTCTCGGTTCCTACCACATGATCCGGCGCGCAGGCGGAAGGATCGTCCAGGGTGCCGATGGCGATCTCGCAGATCGGCCAGCCATCTTCCAGCATGAACAACGGCGTACCGCAGTCGCGGCAGAAGCCGCGCGCCACGATGGCCGAGGAGCGGAACACGGCGGGCTCGCCCCTGGTCCAGGAAAGCTGGTTGCGCGGCACGTCCACCAAAGGTGCCCCGAACGATCCGAAGGCTTTCTGGCACATGCGGCAATGGCAGAATCCGGCACGGCCCAATGGCCCGGCGATGCGGTAGCGGACGGCGCCGCACTGACAGCCGCCGCTGTGGTG
>DAISVW010000401.1:0-2636 GCA_036826695.1 Aestuariivirga sp. | reverse complement strand
CGGAGCAGCGGTGCTACGTCAGCCCCCTTGGGAAGCTTGTCGGTCAGGAAGGAGCCAGGGTAAATTTCGACGTCATTTCCGAGGTTTGCGCGGGCGATCTCAGCTACCGCCGGAAGATCGAACAGGCTCAGCTTCAGCTGTGGATGATGCGCCCGGACGGCGGCCAGAAACGTGCCGTTGCTGCCGCCCACGTCGATCAGCTGGCGGTGGCGGCTGAAATCATAGGCAGCGAGGATCTCGGCCGCCACGGCCTGCTGCGAGGCCGCCATCAGCGCCGTGTAGGACGCCGCATGCGGCGTTGCCGAATAGTTCCAGAAGTCTTTGAGCTTATTGTCTTTTTTCTCGCCTGAGAACAGCGCCAGCGGGTCCGCCAGATCGTCATAGAGCAGGTGATGATGGGCGATGAACTTGGCGATCCACGGATTGCCGGCCAGCGCCGCCCCATGCTGGCCCAACGTATAGGCGCCGCTGCTGGTCTTTTCAAGAATCTCCAATGAAACCGATGCTTTAAGCAATGTTTCGAGGCGCGCGGCGGGCCAGCCAGTGCGGGCCGCCAGGTCGGTCAGGGAAAGCGGCTGGCCCTGCAGCATGTCGATCAGCCCGAGCTTCACCGTGGCATAGAGCACCTGCGAATAGGTGAAGCCCGCGAGGAGGTCGAACAGGGCTCGTGAGCGCCGCCGGGCGATCGGCCTAAACAGCGGAAATTCAACGGCAAATTTCTGGAAACGCGGGCTTGCCAGCAAGCTGTTGCGGAAACTCCGCCAGCGGTCCGCGGCGGCTCTGGCGAGGCCCATGTCAGGCGGCGGCGGTGCGCGCCGAGAGGCCGGTCACGAGGCTGCGCGACACGCCGGTGATCTGCTTGCCGAGCTGTTCGGCGCCGGGGCAGGGCGGGATCGCCGCCATGGCCTCGGCCAGCAGCTCCTCGAAATGCGCCATGGCGCCGTCAAACCCTAGATTCAAAACGAAATTCGGCCGCTGGTTGGCCTCGTCCTGGTTGACCGGCTTGCCCAGTTTCTCGGCCGATCCGGCGACATCGCGCAGGTCATCAGCCACCTGGAACGCCTCGCCGATGGCAAAGCCCAGCCGCTGCCAGGGCTGCGGCTCCAGCCCGGCGGAGGCGGCGCCCGCCATCGTGCAGGCGGCGAACAGAGCCCCGGTCTTGGCCCGCTGATAGCGAACAATATCAATGGTTTCCTCGCATTCCCAGGCCTGGCCGGCGCAAATCCCGGACGTGCCGCCTACACACGAGGCGAGGATCCGGGTGAGCGGCGCCAGCCGCTCCGGGGCGGCCGCCAGCCGCACCGCCAGCCATTCGAAGGCCAGCACGATCAGCGCGTCGCCGGTGAGCACCGCAATCCTTTCACCGAACGCCGCATGGATTGACGGCTTGCCGCGCCGCAGCGCTGAATTGTCGAAGCAGGGCAGGTCGTCATGGACCAGCGAGGCGCAATGCAGAAGCTCGATCGAGGCCGCGGAAACCAATGATGCCATTGGGTTTTTCGTATCGCAGGCGGCGGCCACGGCGAGCGCCAGCCGGGGCCGGATGCGGGCCCCGCCGGGGAACACCGCATCGCGCAGCGCAGCCGCCAGTTTCGGAGGACAATCGCCTGCGGCGGCCCGTGCCACTGCCAGGTCAAGTTCGGCTTCCAGGCGCTGTCCAACGTCCATGGCGATCCTCGCTGTCAACTCACAATGTCATTGCGACTGTCAGGAATTATTGACATACTTGTCTGAACTCCGCAACAGGGAACCGAAATCGGTGTCCAGAGTGGTCGTCATCGGCGCCGGGATGGGGGGATTATCCGCTGCGATTTCAATGGCTTCGCAGGGAGAAGACGTGCTGGTCCTGGAGCGTGCCGCAAGCCCTGGCGGCAAGATGCGGCGGCTTCAGGTGGGGGACTATGCGATCGATGGCGGCCCCACCGTGCTCACCATGCGGGCGGTGTGCGAGCAGATCTTCGCGCTGGCCGGGGAAAGCCTTTCGAACCATGTCACGCTGGAGCCCTTGTCGATCCTCGCCCGGCATGCCTGGAGTGCCGGCGAACGCCTTGATCTGCATGCGGATTTACAGGCTTCCGCGGATGCCATCGGGGATTTCGCGGGGGCGGCGGAGGCCAGGCGATACCTTGAATTCAGCGCGGAATCACGGCGCATTTTCGAGACGCTGGACAAGCCGTTCATGCGGTCGCAGCGGCCGAACCCGCTGACGCTGGCGACCGCCAACGGGCTTCGTGGCCTGGCCGCCATGGCCCGCATCAACCCCTTCGAGACAATGTGGAAGGGCCTCGGCCGCCATTTCCGCGACCGCCGCCTGCGCCAGCTCTTCGGGCGCTACGCAACCTATTGTGGTTCCTCGCCTTTTCTGGCTCCCGCAACGCTGATGCTGATCGCCCATGTGGAACAGGCCGGGGTGTGGACGGTGAAGGGCGGCATGCATGAGCTGGCCCTGGCGCTGGAGGCGCTGGCCCGCCGCAAGGGCGTCCGCTTTCGATATGGCGCCGAGGTGACGGCAATCCGCACCGCCCGCGGGCGCGTGGCGGCGGTGGCCACGGCGGACGAAGAAATCGATTGTTCAGCGGTGATCCTCAATGCCGACGCCAATGCGCTGGCCAGCGGATTGCTGGGCGGTGACGTTG
>DAISVW010000400.1:0-2640 GCA_036826695.1 Aestuariivirga sp. | reverse complement strand
AGGCTGACTCCTCGACAAGCGTACCCGGCATCGCGGCGATCGCGAAGCCAAGATCATCCTGCCGCCGCGCTGACGCATCGGCCCCGAGGACAGCGCGCGCCAGGGCAAGCCGCCCCGAGAGAAAGCCGGGAAAGGAGGAGAGCTGGATATCCGCGAACAGCACCTTCGCGTCCTCTCGCTCGCCCTGCATGAATGCCGTCACTGCTCGCAGGAGCAGTTTCTGTTCACTGTCGAGTGCTTCCGACGTCGAGAGCCTCTCGACCGCATCGGGATCACCACCGCTCAGTGTATAGGCAGCGGCGAGGAGTACGAGATGCCGCGCGCTGTCGAGTGGCTCGACTGCCAGCGCCCTCCCAATATCAATCAGAAGTTCCTTCTGGGCTGGAATCGAGTCGAGCGAACCCCGTGCGCCGTCATCCTGGAGCCGGAAAAGACTCTCTATCTGGCCAATCAGCTTTGACGCACTGGCACTGAGGGGGAGATGTTGATAGCTTGCTGCTCTCGGTAGAGGCTCGGCCATGGACTCAGTGCCATGCGCCACCTCCATCGGCGCAATCAGCAGGATGGCCACTCCCAGAGGTCTCAGCGTCATTGCTTCTTCACCTGAATGAAGAATTCGATGCGGCGATTTTCCGTCGCAAGGGGATTTTGGGCGTTCAGAGGCTCCCGGTCGGCGACTCCCTCAACCCGCTGGATGCGGGCATCATCAAGTCCACCCCGGACCAGCATGTAGCGGGCAACATGGGCGCGGGCCGTCGACAATTGCCAGTTGTCATAGAAGTTATTCCGGTATGGCCGCGAGTCGGTGTGGCCTCGGACATAAATGCCGCCTGGCACGTCCTGAATTGCCTTGGCAACCGCCGCGACAAGCCGGATGGTTTCCGCTTCCGGCTCGGCTGAGCCTGCACTGAACATTTCGAACTTTTCATTCTCCGTCAGGCTGATCACAAAACCATCCGGCGTCAGCTTGACATCGACCGATCCCTTCAGGTCCTCAGCGGTCTTTCCCAATGACTGGGCGATGCGGGCGACGATCTGTGTTGCCTGCTGCTCCGCGCTCTTCCGCAGCTCCTTCGAAGACGTCTGTTCTGCTGTAGAGGGTTTGACCCCGCCCTTGGCCGGGTTCCCGGCTGATTGCCCCTCGCCTTCAATCTGGCCGCTTTGGACCGGCGCATCAGCGGCGGGCGTCGTCTGCACAGGCAGATTCTCCCAGCTCTTGGGGTCAAACGGATCTCCGACACCCGGGCTTGTTTCACTTGCCCTTGACGCCGGTGTCAGGTCATCGCTCTTTCCAGTCTTGGCGCCTTGCTCGTTGCCGCCGCTGCTGCGTTTCTCGATCAGATCGAGAGCCACGGGAGGATTCGCCAGAACGGTATTGCCCCCGGGCTCCTTCGGGTCCGATGTTTCCATTTGGCCATTCCTGGCCTTTTTCGTCTCCTTGGCATTCTCGATTTCAACCGAGTCCAGTATGCTGCGAGCGCCGGTTGCGGTGTCAGTCAGGCGAATGGGATTGAAGTAATTCGCTACGGCTTTCTTCACCTTTTCATTCGATGCGTTTATCAGCCACATGACCAGAAAGAACGCCATCATCGCCGTCACGAAGTCGGCATAGGCGATCTTCCAGCTGCCGCCCTTGCCCTGACTGCCGTCATCCGCCGCTCTGCGCCTTACGATGACGATCTCCGGTCTGTTGCCTGCGGGATCGCTGCTCATGTGGCCTCAAAGGCAAGGGTGGCCAGCCACTTCTTTCCAAGCTCCTCGAAGCGATGTTTCTGCGAGCCCGTTGACACGGATATCTCCGCGGCATCACAAAAGGTGGCAGTCAAGCCGCGCTTTGCGAAGTGCGCGGCGAGAGTCTCATGGAGGTCCTGAGGCACATTCACGACGAGCTCCAGGTCCGCTGATCCTGTGACTGTCTGTTCGATGAGATCCACAAGCTGGCGAATGGCGGCCTGACGCACCGCGCTCGCAAGGAAAGGCGTGAGCAGGTCATTCATCACGATTTCGAGATCGGAGCGGAGACCGGTGGCGATAGCATCCATATGACCGGCGATGATCTGCGTCCACTCAAGGCCACAACGCTCTAGCAGTTCAGTTTCGCGTTTTTGATGCTCGTTCCGCGCTTGTTCGGCCTGCAGCTTCACACACTCAAGATAATCTTCCAGTTCCCTGATGTATCCGGACATGTCGGCGGTGGACTCATGCGGCACAGCCTGATCCGGTTCCTGCTCCGGACGAGGCATGTCCGTGGCGGGCGATTGGGGTCCAGGAACGCCGGCGCGGACATGTGCGTCGTGCCCCCCGCTCGCAAGCCAGTGTGCCAGTGGAATCATGATACGCGCTCGATTGGCTGTTCAAGCCACTGCTTCAGGACTTCCACGGCGCGGTCGGGATCGAGCTCGACGATCTTGGCGAGCCTGTCCTTCGGGCTGCTGGACACCTCGCGGGCAAGACGGTCATAGAGCGGGTCGGCTGCCGCGGCTCCGAGTTGTTGCAAAGCCAGACGATCGAGCGTGGAACCAGAGGACGGGATCTCGGTCATCGGGAGGTCGCCAGCGTTATCTGCAAGCCCAGGTCGTGCGGAAAGCAGACCGATATCCGGCGATGTTTGGTCCTTCATGATCATCTTGAGCGCCGGAC
>DAISVW010000399.1:0-2646 GCA_036826695.1 Aestuariivirga sp. | reverse complement strand
GACAGCATGGTCGCCATGTCCGGCGCGATCATGCCGGAGCCCTTGGCGATGCCGTTGATGGTGACCGTCTTGCCACCCAGTTTCACCCTGGCGGTTGCCACCTTGGGGAAAGTATCGGTGGTCATGATGGCACGGGCCGCCATGTCCCAGCGGTCCGCCCCGGCCTCGGCGGCAAGCTTCGGAAGCGCCCTGACGATGAAGGAAGGGTCCAGCGGTTCGCCGATCACGCCGGTCGAGGCCTGGAAGATTTCAGAGGTCTTGCAGGAGAGGAGCCCGGCTGCCGCCTTCGCAACGGCCGTTACCGTCGCCACGCCGGCCTTGCCGGTGAAGGCGTTGGCGTTACCCGCATTGATGACCACGGCCCGCGCCGTGCCGCCCGCGAGATGCGCCGCGCACCAGTCAACCGGCGCCGAGCGTGACTTGGATCGGGTGAAGGCGCCCGCCACGGTCGTCCCCGCGGGCATCACGGCCAGCAGCACGTCGGGCCGGTTCCTGTACCTTATGCCGGTCTCGGCAGCCGCGAGCCTGACGCCGGCAACCGGCGGCAGGTCCGGGAACACCCGTGGCGCCAGTGGAGAAACCTGATGTGCCATTAAGAGCCCCCTCGCGCCCCTCTGACGCCCGGATTGCCGCTACTGCTCGGGAAGCTGCAGATCGCCCTTGCCGTCGCCCGTGGCCGTGCCGTCGCCGCCGTCAGGAACGGCGCCTCCTGTCTGCTCCAGGGACTTCTGCTGCTGCCTTTCCTGGAAGTTCTTGGCCGCCTTGGCAGCTTCCTCGGAATACTTCTTGAGATCAGGATCGACAATCTCGACCTTGGAGGCGGCCCTCAGCTTTTCCATCACCTCGCCGACCTTGCGGCGCAGGAGGACGTTGCGGATCGCCGGCTTGACCTGGTCATAGGGCTGGGCAACGCCCTGTTTGCGGTCATCCACGCGGATGATGTACCAGCCGAGATCGGTCTTCACGGGTTTTGAGACCTCTCCCACCTTCAGCGCGAAGGCAGCCTTGGAGAATTCCGCCACCATGTCCTCGGCGGTGAAGTAACCGAGGTCGCCGCCCGCTTCCTTGGACCCGTCGAGGCTGTATTTCTTCGCCAGGTCCTCGAAGGTTTCGCCATTGGCGAGCCGGCCCAGAATGTCGTTGGCCTCCTGCTCGGTGGCGACCTGGATCACCCGGGCGCGAATGCGCTCGGTCTGCTGCAGCTTCACCGCCTCTTCGTCATAGACCTTGCGGATTTCTTCCTCGGTGACCATCGGCCGGATCTTCTGGAAGAAATAGGCGTCCCGCAGCGCCTTTGCCTGATAGAGCGCCAGGCGGCGCTTGTATTCCTCGGTGTCGGCAATGCCTTCCTTCACCGCATACTGGGCCAGCAAATGCCGCTCGATCAGATATTCGACGACATAGGGGAAGCGGACCTTGGGCGGCAGGTTGGGCAATTGGCCGATGATGTCCTCGGTCGCCATCTGCACTTCCGACACCCGAATCTCATGGCCGTTGACGATGGCCACCACCTTGTCTTCCTTGGCCGGAACCTCCTCCTGCGCCAGAGCCGGCATGACCAGGAACAGCCCCAGCATCGCTGGCGCCACGCAAGTCTTTAAAATATTTCGAGAAAACACCATCACGTCCATCGTTCCGGAGCCGTCTTCACGCCTTGGCTCCCGCAGGCTTCGGGATCGCTCATTGTCCCTGAAAAAAGGCAGGAATAAGCCGTCGTGCCGCTTCTCGGGCGAGCCGACCCGTCCGCACATTGATCCCGGCAAGGCCCTGTTGCAAGTGGGCAACTTACAGATTGGGGCCCCTGTTGCGCATAAGTCACACATTGACAGGGCCGCGCCGGCCAACCATCTGACCGCTGCGAGGAAGATGATCTCGCCTGCGCGTTGCCCCGGCGCGGTAAAGTGATTACAAGGCGGCTCGACTGGCAGACCGCGTGGCCTGCCGCCTGAAGGAACGTATCAATGCTCGGATTGCGCGGCCTCGCCGCAAAGATTTTCGGCTCCAGCAACGACCGCCGTGTCTCGAAGTACCGTGGCCGCGTCGATGCCATCAATGCGCTGGAACCTGAACTGGAGAGCCTCTCGGATGAGGCGCTGCGGGCCCGAACGGAAACATTCAGACAGGACGTCGCCGCCGGCAGGAGTCTCGACGACCTTCTGGTGCCGGCCTTCGCCACGGTGCGCGAGGCGGCCAAGCGAACCCTTGGCCAGCGCCATTTCGACGTGCAGCTGATCGGCGGCATGGTGCTGCATGAGGGCCAGATCGCCGAGATGAAGACCGGCGAAGGCAAGACGCTCGTCGCCACTCTTCCCGTCTACCTCAACGCGCTGGCCGGCAAGGGCGTCCACGTCGTCACCGTGAACGACTATCTCGCCCGCCGCGACGCCGCCTGGATGGGGCAGATCTATTCCTTCCTCGGCCTGAAGACCGGCGTGATCGTCCACGGCCTCAGCGACGAGCAGCGCCGTGAGGCCTATGGCGCCGACGTCACCTACGCGACCAACAACGAACTGGGCTTCGACTATCTGCGCGACAACATGAAGTATCATCTGGCCGAGATGGTGCAGCGCGGACACAACAACGCGATTGTCGACGAGGTGGACTCGAGCCTGATCGACGAGGCGCGCACGCCGCTCATCATCTCGG
>DAISVW010000398.1:0-2647 GCA_036826695.1 Aestuariivirga sp. | reverse complement strand
AACTGACGCCGGAGGTAACCGCCTCGGCCGGGGTCATCGGCAATGTGCATGCGGCGTGGAACGAGATGGCGAACACCACACGGCTTTCCTTCGAACACAACGTGAGCGGCGCCGACCTCTCGGAACTGCGCGCGGTTTTGAAGCGGGGCGCAACACCCGTGAGCGAAACATGGCTCTTCCGCTGGACCAGGCGCTAGCCGGCAGTGTGCCGCCGCCTGCGCCGCTGGAGCTGCCGGTGCAGGACCTCGCCAATTGGCGGGGCGGGGCGGGGCCCGTAGCCAATCCGCGCCACGTTACGCTGGCCCGGATCTTCGTCTTCGGCGCCCCCCTGCTGCTGACTTCGTTCGGCACCTGGAAAATGTATGAGGTGATCAGTCCGGTAAACGTCACCGCGCTGCAGGTGCTGTTCGCGACATTCTTCGCGCTGACCTTCGCGTGGATCGCCTTTGCCTGCGCCAGCGCGGTTCTGGGCTTCATGGTTCTGCTGCGCGGGGCGCCAGCGCTGCCGCCACTCGCCCCGGTAGCCGGCATCGGGCGCAACGCGCTGCTGATGCCCATCTACAATGAGGATCCCGAGCCGGTCTTCGCGACGCTTGCCCGCATCGGCGCGGCGCTGCGGCGCGAAGGCGCAGCCAGCCATTTCGATATCTTCATCCTGAGCGATACAAGGCAGGAGGCGATCGCCGGGGCCGAACACCGGGCGTTTCTCTGGCTCCGGCGGCAACTGTCACCGTCAATCGGCGTCTATTACCGCCGCCGCACCAACAACCACCACCGCAAGGCGGGCAACATTGCCGATTTCATCACCCGCTGGGGCGGCGCCTATGACCACATGATCGTGCTCGATGCCGACAGCGACATGAGCGCCGCCGCCATCCTCACCCTGGCGCGGGCCATGGCGGCAGATCCGCAAGCAGGCATCATGCAGTCGCTGCCGCTGCTGCAGAACCGCTGGACCGGCTTTGCCCGCATGATGCAGTTCGCGGGCCGCGTCTATGGCCCGCTGGTGGCGGCGGGGCTTGCCGCCTGGCATGGCCGTGACGGCAATTACTGGGGCCACAACGCCATCATCCGCACCCGCGCCTTCGCGGAGGCTGCCGGCCTTCCCGAGCTTCGGGGCCGCAAGCCGTTCGGCGGCCATGTGCTGAGCCATGATTTCGTCGAGGCCGCATTGATCCGCCGCGCCGGATATGCCGTCACCATGCTGCCGCAGGCCGAAGGATCCTATGAGGAAACCCCGCCCAGCCTCGCCGATCTCGCGAAGCGTGACCGGCGCTGGGCGCAGGGCAACCTCCAGCACATCAAGATCGTCGGCGCGAGCGGCCTGCACTGGATGAGCCGCGTGCACCTCATCCAGGGCATCATGTCCTATCTCGCCTCGCCGCTGTGGCTCATGCTGTTGCTCGCCGGGCTGGGGCTGGCGACAGTCGCCCGCCATGCGACGCCCAACTACTTCCCGGAGAGCTTCTCGCTCTTCCCCATGTGGCCGGTTTTCGATCCGGAACTGGCGCTCAACCTGTTTGCGCTCACCTGCGCGGTGCTCTGGCTGCCGAAGCTTCTGGCGCTGATCCTGGCATGGCGCGATCCGGTTCTGCGGGCAGGCTGTGGCGGCGCCACTGGCCTGATCAAGAGCGTGGCCGCCGAAACCATCGGCTCGCTGCTGCTCTCGCCAGTCATGATGCTGATCCAGTCACGCTTCGTGTTCGATGTGCTGCTGGGGCGCGACTCTGGCTGGAACGCCCAGAATCGCGGCGACCGTGCCACGCCACTCGGCGACTGCCTGCGCCAGCACGGCGCGCATGTGGCGGCGGGCCTGGGCTTCGCGGTGATGTCGTTCCACGTGTCGCTGGCCGCCTTTCTGTGGCTGACCCCGATCGCTGCGGCGCTGATGCTGTCGCCCTTGGTGGCCTGGGCCTCCGGCTTGCCGGAGTTCGGCCAGAAACTGTGGCACTGGAACGTGTTCCGGATTCCGGAAGAGGCCGCGCAGCCGCCAGCGCTCGCGGAACTGGCAGGCGAGCCGCTGCTGGAGGCGGCGGAGTAGTCAGCGGAGCGTGACCTCACCGTCAGGGCTGATGCGGACATGCCGCGCCGCGCGCAGGCGCATGATCTCTCCCGGTTCCACAGAGGCCACAACGCAGTGACGGCCATAGAGCGCGGCGGCAACGTCCGCCCCCACCGCGAGGTTGATGTCCGGCTGACCCAGAATGATTGCGGCTGGCGCCGTGCCGAGCCGGATCGCCTCGGCGATGGCGCCGGGCGCAGAACCCGACCCGCGCGTCTCGGACATGACCAGCATTTGCCCGGTGAGGCAGGCGCCGCGCTGCGGGTGATGCACATCGAGAATGATGCCGGTGCGCGGCTCGAAGGCACCCCAGAAGCTCAAGGGCTCGTCGAGCGCCATGACCGGACCTTCCACCGCAACGCCGCCTGAAAGGATACGCGCCCGCATCACGCTGATATCCAGAGCTCAGGATCGCGCCACACTTCGCCGCGCACTGCGCTTTCAACACATTCCTTCAATGACCCGAAGCAGACCTCCACCCCCAGCATGCCCGGCGCATAATAGGCCCACTTCGCAGCGTTGGTCAAAACACGGCCCGTGAGGCCACGCACCCTGGGCGTGTGATAGGTGCAGACATCGACGGGC
>DAISVW010000397.1:0-2651 GCA_036826695.1 Aestuariivirga sp. | reverse complement strand
TCCTCCGGCATCAGGAACGGCAGGTCCACCGGACGCTCCGGCTGAGGAATGTAGGCGTCAACCGCCGCCATCAGCTCCAGGATCTTGCTCTCGCCGATCTCCGGATTGCGACCTTCAACCGCCGCCAGCGCCGAACCCTTCACGATCGGGATGTCGTCGCCCGGGAACTCGTAGCCAGACAGAAGCTCGCGAACCTCCATCTCCACCAGCTCAAGCAGCTCCTCGTCATCGACCATGTCGACCTTGTTCATGAACACCACCAGAGCCGGCACGCCAACCTGACGCGCCAGAAGGATGTGCTCACGCGTCTGCGGCATCGGACCATCCGCAGCGCTCACCACCAGGATCGCGCCGTCCATCTGCGCCGCACCCGTGATCATGTTCTTCACGTAGTCCGCGTGACCCGGGCAATCCACGTGCGCATAGTGACGGTTGGCCGTCTCATACTCCACGTGCGCCGTGTTGATCGTGATCCCACGCGCCTTCTCTTCCGGCGCCGCATCGATGTCCGCGTAGCTCATCGCCTTCGCGCCACCCGCCTTCGCCAGCGTCATCGTAATCGCCGCCGTCAACGTCGTCTTACCATGGTCAACGTGACCAATCGTGCCAATGTTGCAGTGCGGCTTGTTGCGTTCGAACTTCTCTTTGGCCATTTCAAGCTCCAGCCCTGTCCGGGCTTGTCCTCTGTCTAGGGTTGGAAAATCAGGCGTACTTCTTGATCACTTCGTCGGCGACGACTTGCGGTACCGGATCGTAGTGATCGTACTGCATCGTGAACTGCGCGCGACCCTGTGAGTACTAGCGCAGGTTGTTGATGTAGCCGAACATGTTCGCCAGCGGCACGAAGGCCGTGACCTCCTGGGCGTTGCCCCGCGTCTCGGTGCCCTGGATCTGGCCCCGCCGCGAGTTCAGGTCGCCGATGACGTCGCCCATGTACTCATCAGGCGTCAGCACCTCGACCTTCATGATCGGCTCGAGCAGCTTGGGCGAACCCTTCTCGCGAAGCTCCTTGAACGCCGCGCGGGCGGCGTTTTCAAAGGCCAGCACGGAGCTGTCCACATCGTGGTAGCCGCCGTCATACAGCGTGGCCTTGAAGTCGATCAACGGGAACCCGGCCAGCAGGCCGTTGTCCTTGACTGATTCCAGACCCTTCTGGACACCGGGGATGTACTCCTTGGGCACCGCGCCGCCCACGACCGCGCTCTCGAAAATGAAGCCCGCACCCGGTTCGCCCGGCTCGAACTTGATCTTCACCCGCGCGAACTGGCCCGAACCGCCGGTCTGCTTCTTGTGGGTGTAGTCGATGTCGGCCATGCGGCCGAGGCTCTCACGATAGGCCACCTGCGGCGCGCCGATGTTGGCTTCCACCTTGTAGGTGCGCTTCAGAATGTCGACCTTGATGTCAAGGTGGAGTTCGCCCATCCCCTTCATGATCGTCTGGCCCGACTCCTGGTCGGTGTGGACGGTGAAAGACGGATCCTCCGCCACCATCTTGGCCAGCGCCACGCCCAGCTTCTCCTGGTCGGCTTTCGACTTCGGCTCGATGGCGATCTCGATCACCGGCTCGGGGAAGTTCATCTTCTCCAAAATCACCGGCGACTTCAGCGGATCGCACAGCGTGTCGCCCGTGCGGGTGTCCTTCCGGCCGGCCAGCGCGACGATGTCGCCAGCGTGGGCTTCCTTGATGTCTTCCCGGTTGTTGGAATGCATCAGCAGCATGCGGCCGACGCGTTCCTTCTTGTCGCGGGTGGAGTTCAACAGCCCCATGCCCGTCTCCAGCTTGCCGGAATAGATCCGGCAGAAGGTGAGCGAGCCGACAAAGGGGTCGTCCATGATCTTGAACGCCAGGATCGACAGCGGTTCGTCGTCCGACGCATGGCGGACCACGGGCTCTTCGGTCTTGTAGTCCAGGCCCGGCGTCGGAGGGATGTCCACCGGCGAAGGCAGATAGTCGACCACCGCGTCGAGCAGGGGCTGCACGCCCTTGTTCTTGAACGCCGAGCCCGCGAGGATCGGGTAGAAGGCGCCGGTCAGCACCGCCTTGCGGAGGCACTTCTTGATCACCTCTTCCGTCGGCTCCTCGCCGGACAGATAGGCTTCCATGGCGTCGTCATCGAGCGCTACCGCGTTCTCGATCATGTAGTTGCGGGCCTCTTCGGCCTCCGCCTTCATGTCGGCCGGGATCTCTTCGTCGTGATAGTTGGCGCCGAGACCTTCGCTCTCCCAGACGACCGCCTTCATGCGGACCAGGTCGACGACGCCCTTCAGGCTCGCCTCGGCGCCGATCGGCAACTGGATCGGAACCGCCTTCACGCCCAGGCGCTCGCGGATGGTGCGCAGGCACATTTGGAAATCGGCGCCGATCTTGTCCATCTTGTTGACGAACACGATACGCGGAACGTTGTAGCGGTCGGCCTGACGCCAGACAGTTTCCGTCTGCGGCTCGACGCCCTGGTTGCCGTCCAGCACCGCCACGGCGCCGTCCAGAACCCGCAGGCTCCGCTCCACCTCGATGGTGAAGTCCACGTGGCCGGGGGTGTCGATGATGTTCAGGCGCTTGCCGGCCCAGATCGCGGTCGTCGCGGCGGACGTAATGGTGATGCCGCGCTCCTGCTCCTGCTCCATCCAGTCCATGGTGGCCGCGCCGTCGT
>DAISVW010000396.1:0-2652 GCA_036826695.1 Aestuariivirga sp. | reverse complement strand
CGCTTGCCGCGAAATGCGGCAAGGCCTTCCTGAAGCTCCGCGCTGGCAGCGGCGACGGACCCGGCCAGGGCCTCCAGCGCCCGTTCCGTTTCCTCGCCCTCGGCGGCGTTGATCAGCATCTTGGTGGCCTGGGTGGCGAGCGGCCCGCGCCGGGCCACCCGTTCGGCCATGGCGATCGCCGCCGGCATGCCCTGCCCCTGTGGCACCACGGCATCAACGAGACCGAGGGCGAGGCCCTCCGCCGCCGTGAAAACCTCGCCCAGAAGCGCCATGCGGCGCACCGTCTGCGGCCCGAAGCGGCGCACCGCGCGCTGGGTTCCGGACCAGCCGGGAATGATGCCGAGCCCGGTTTCCGGCGCGCCCAGCTTCACATGCTCCTCGGCGATGCGGAGGTCGGCCGTGGCGGCCAGTTCCAGCCCGCCGCCCAGGGCATGGCCGTTCAGCACGGCAATCAGCGGCTGGCGGAGCCTTGCCAGCGCGTCGAACGCGCGGTGGCCGTGGCGCACCCAGGCGAGCCCGAAATCGGCGGGCGACAGCGCCGCCCAGGCCTCGATGTCGCCGCCGGCGCAGAAGGACTTTCCGCCCTCTCCGGTGATGATCGCCACCCTTACGCCGGCTTCGGCCTCGATCGCCAGCGCGGCGCGCTCCAGCGCCTGCACCATGCCGTAATCAAGCGCGTTGAGCTTGTCGGGGCGGGCCAACGTGATGATGGCGACAGCCCCGTCGACGCTGAGCCGGATCCTGCTGTCGCCACTCTCAGCCATCGAGAGTCAGCCCGATCTTTTCCGGCTGGAACAGCCGGAGGTCCATTTCGCGGAGATCTGGCGAGACGATCAGCGGAAACTCCGACTGGTCGAGGATGTTGGCCTGGAGATCGACGCCCGGGGCGATCTCGGTGAGCACGATACCTTGTGGCGTCAGCTTCATCACGCAGCGCTCCGTCACATAGGTCACGTCCTGGCCCTGAGCGACGCCGCGGCGGCCGGAGAACGACACCTGCTCCACCTCATTGACCAGCTTCCGGACCTTGCCTTCCTTCTCGATCCGGAGCTTGCCGCCGACGATCTCCATGCGGGCGCCGGCATTGTAGAAGCCGGAGAACACGATCTTGCGGGCCCGCGAGGTGATGTCCACGAACCCGCCCGCGCCCGCCGTCACATGCGGCCTGGCGCCCAGCTTCGAGACATTGACCGAGCCGTGCCGGTCGATCTGCAGGAACGACAGCAGCGAGCAATCGAAGCCCGCCGCCTGAAAATAGGTGAACTGATAGGCCGAGGGCACGAAGGCCTCGGCATTGGCGGCACAGCCGAACTGGAACTCGAGCAGCGGCACGCCGCCAACAGCACCCTGCTCGATCACCCAGGTGGCCTGGCCGTGCAGGCCCTCCTCGATGAAGATGCGCGGCACATTGGCGGACACGCCGAAGCCCAGGTTCACCGCCCAGCCCTTGCGGATCTCCCGGGCCACGCGCCGGGCGATCGCCTTGCCGGTGCCGAATTCCATGAGGCCGAAGCTCGACACAGGCTTGAACACCTCGCCGGAGATCGCCGGGTCATAGGGCGTCTGGGTGGTCTGCCACTGGTCGGGGTCTTCGACGATGTAATCGACGAGAATGCCCGGCACCCGCACCTGGTGCGGCTTCAGCGTCTCGTTTTCCACCACGTTGCGCACCTGGGCGATGACGATGCCGCCATTGTTGTGGGCGGCGAGCGCCAGCTCCATGGCGCCCAGATAGGCGCCTTCCTGATCGAAGCTCAAATTGCCGCGCTCGTCGCAGGCGCTGCCGCGGATGATCGCCACCTGCGGAACGATCGACGGGAAGAACAGCCATTCCTCGCCCTCGAAGCGGATCTTGCGCACGATCGGCTGGGCGGCCGCGCTGGCGTTCATGGCGCAGCCTTCGCGGTCAGGATCGACGAAGGTATCAAGCCCCACCTTGGTGATGACGCCGGGGCGCTTGGCGGCGGCTTCGCGCATCAGATCGAACATGATGCCAGAGGGCACATTGTAGGCCGGCATCTGGTTGGCGCCGAGCATCTGCCAGATCATCGGCGGTTCCGACGTCGAAGGCCCGGAAGGATAGGACCCGCCGATGATGCGGCCGATCAGGCCGGGCTTGGCGATATGCTCGATGCCGCGGATGCCGAACATGTCGCCCGCCGCGATCGGGTGCAGCATGGTGAGATCGCGCGGATGCGCCTCGCGATCGAAGCGCTCGCCGATCGCCTTCAGCACGGCGTCCGGACAATTGAGGCCCGAGGAGGAATTGACGGCAACGGCGGCGCCATCCGGAATGGCTCTGGCGGCTTCGGCGGCGGAAACGATCTTCGGCATCATTCACCTGTTACCGCGGATCATGTCCGCGGCCTTTTCTGCAATGGCGATGGTGGGAGCATTGGTGTTGGAGGAGACGACCTCCGGCATGATCGAGCTGTCGCAGACGCGCAGCCGCTCAATGACATGGACGCGCAGCGCCAGATCGACCACCGCCATCGGATCACGGCCGATCTTGCAGGTGCCAACCGGATGGTAGGAGGACCGCGCGTTGGAGCGCGCGCAGGCTTCGTAATCCGCCTTGGTCTTGACCGCAGGACCGGGAAAATGCTCGGCGGCGACGAATTTCCGCATGGCGTGGGTGCGGCCCACCTCCTG
>DAISVW010000395.1:0-2658 GCA_036826695.1 Aestuariivirga sp. | reverse complement strand
ATCAAAGAGTATCTGTAACGAGAACAATGAATGCTCCACAAGAAGCCATATGGACAACAATAACCAACTGGGATCAACAACCAAAATGGCGTGACGACTTGGAAAGCGTTACTGTTATTAACGAAAATCGCTTTATCGAGAAACCAAAAAAGGGGAACCCAATTGAGTTTACAGTTATATCCTCGCAACCTTTATCTCGTCTTGAGTTAAATCTCAAGTCATCATTTACTGGCACTTACATCATCAAGCTTGAAGAAATTGACTCCTCAACAACAAAAGTTACTGAAGAGTATGAGCTTTACACGGCATCACCTGTAGATCGCTTGTTTGCCCAGCTTTTCTTTGATCTTGAATCGTTTGCCCATAAGTATTTAGAACAACTAGAAATCCAATCAAGAGCTACAAAATAGGGGGAGGGCATGCAATCTTGGGCAGAAAAGTTGAACTGTTCAAAACTCCCTCTAAAAAAGAGGCTTGAAAAATCTGTGGCTGGAATGCCTGCAGGGGCTTTGATGTATATATCCACCCCACAAGAGATTGATGCATACATCCGACAAATACCACGAGGTCAGAGCGCAAGCATCCAGCAGATGCGAATCGATCTTGCCCGCAGGAATAAGGCTGATTTCACCTGCCCACTGACAACCGGCATATTCTTAAGAATTGTTGCTGAGGCAGCTTTTGAAACAATGAGTAGTGGAAACTCTGAAGATATAACCCCATTTTGGCGAGTGATTGAACCCAAGAGCAACATAGTCAAAAAATTGTCCTTTGATGGTTTATTCATTCAACAAATGCGGGATGAAGAAAATATTGCATAACAAGTCATTCCAGCCGACCGTCAAAAAGCTGCGCTTTTTGCCGTCGGCTGAATTACAACGTTGAATGTCCGCTTTCTTTGATTGGTAGCTTCCGCTTCGGGTCGAAAGTGTGAGTTCGTCTGAGGAAGAAGCAGACGTTCGCCGGTCTGAAGCCCTCATGGTCAGGTATCTGCCACATAGTTGACAGTGTTGGAGCAGCGCTCCGCCGACCGATTTGGCCTAATATCGGACATTTGGTCAAAAAAAAGCCTGCTTATTTGGGCTGTTTTCTACTTGCAACTTAAGGGGTCAAAACTGTCAACCTATGCTGAAACCTACACCTAAATAAATGAAAAAGCCCAGACAGAAGTCTGGGCTTAATATTTCAGTTAATAGATTATTTAGCCTTACAAACACTCACTCACGCACAATTATTATTGTTTTTACTCCACATAGAATTATGGGCTTTTTTGTTGCCAGTAGCCGGGCGACCTACTTGACCCGCATGCCCGGCTGGGCGCCGCTGTCCGGTGACAACAGGAAGGGACCGCCACGCTCATCGCTGGCAGCCAGCACCATCCCTTCCGAGAGGCCGAACTTCATCTTGCGCGGCGCCAGGTTGGCCACCATCACCGTCAGGCGCCCGACCAGCGAAGCCGGATCGTAAGCCGACTTGATGCCGGCAAACACCTGGCGGGGACGTTCCTCGCCGACCTCCAGCGTGAGCTTGAGCAGTTTCTCGGCGCCTTCCACGTGCTCGGCGTTGACGATGCGCGCGATGCGCAGGTCGATCTTGGTGAAATCGTCGATGCTGATGTGCTCTGCCAGCGGCTGCGCCTCATGCTGCTGCGCTTCGGCATGACGGACCTGGGAATGGCTTTGGGCCGGGGACGGCTGCAGCGACTCCTTGTTGGCCTCGGTCATGGCTTCGATCTGCTTGGGGTCGAGCCGGGTCATCAGGTGCTGGTAGGGGCGGATCGCGTGGCCGGCCGGCAGGGAATTCGCAGCGTCAGCCCAGGACAGGGGCGCCACATTGAGGAAGGCCTCGACATCCGCGGCCAGTTTGGGCAATACCGGCTTCAGGAAGACGGTGAGGATGCGGAACATCTCCAGCGCCTCCGAGCAGGTACGATGCAGGAGATCCTCCTGTCCCGGCTGCTTGGCCAGTTCCCACGGCGCCGCGCCGGCCACGTAGGCGTTGGCCTTGTCCGCCAGCGCCATGACGCTGCGCAGGGCACGACCGAAATCGCGCTGCTCATAATGGCCGGCGATGTCCCCGGCAGCGGCGTGCATTTCGCGGATGACATCGTTTTCGGCAGAGACTGTACCGATCCTGCCGTCAAAACGCTTGCTGATGAAGCCGGCACAGCGGCTGGCGATATTCACGTACTAGCCGACCAGGTCGGCATTGACCCGCGCCACGAAATCTTCCAGATTGAGATCGATGTCCTCCATCGAGCCGTTCAGCTTGGCCGCGTAGTAATAGCGCAGGTATTCCGGATTGCCGACGTGTTCGAGGTAGCTGCGGGCGGTGATGAAGGTGCCGCGGGACTTGGACATCTTCTCGCCGTTCACCGTCAGGAAGCCGTGGGCGAAAATCTGCGTCGGCTTGCGGTAACCGGAATACTCCAGCGTCGCCGGCCAGAACAGGGCATGGAAGTAGATGATGTCCTTGCCGATGAAATGATAGAGTTCAGTCGCCGAATCGTGCCGCCAGTATTCGTCAAAATCCAGCCCGATCCTGGAACACAGATTCTTGAAGCTGGCCATGTAGCCGATCGGCGCATCCAGCCAGACATAGAAGTACTTGCCCGGAGCATCGGGGATTTCGAACCCGAAATACGGCGCATCGCGCGAG
>DAISVW010000394.1:0-2679 GCA_036826695.1 Aestuariivirga sp. | reverse complement strand
ATCAGCGGCGGCGTATCGAGCGCCAGCAGCTCATGAGGCAGCCTGGCCATGGCCAGCGAGGCGACGCCCACCTGCTGGCCATGCGTGGTGCCGGGGTGCGCATCGCCCGCGAACATATCGATCCAGTGAGACACCTGATGCTCGCCCATCGAGCCGTGATGCGACGTGTCGGTGAAGCAGACGCCAAGCCCGCACAGGGTGAGCACGCGCTGCAGATGGCCGTTGGCGGCCACATCATGCCGGGCCCGGCCGGCGGCGGAGGCCAGCATCTTCGGCTCCTCGCCCAGGAACAGCGCATAGGGCGCCTGGGAGTAAAAGGCGCCAAACAGCCGGCGCGAGGCCCACCAGTCAACCTGCGCCGCCGGCCGGCAGAGCGAATCGCCAAGGCCCGCCGCCGGCAGCCATGCCGGGGCCGCCGCCGAAACCCTGAGGTCAAGGAAGATGCCGCGCGGCGCGTGCGCGGGAAGCGAGGTCTTGTAGCCATTGGCCAGCGTCACCGAGGCGGTGGTGGCGGCATAGCCATTCATCGAGGCGGCGGTGCCGAACACCGCATATTTGCGGCCATCCTTGAAGGTGGCGTATTTGCAGGTGTCGGACAACGAACCAGAGCCGACGGCGACGAGCGCGTCGGCATGGCGGGTCTTCTCCCGCACCATGGCGATGGTGGCCTCGTCGCAATGTATCCCGCCCGGCAGCACGACCTCCTCGATGGCGGCCAGTCCTTTCAGGTGTTTCGCGACGCGCCGGCCCATCGCTTCATGGGTATTGGCGTCGGAGACGACGGCAAGCCGCTTTCCCAGCCGCAAGGGCGCCAGCAGGTCGGCCTCGCCGCCGTCGAGGTCCTCCGCGATGCGGATCGCCTCGAACTGCACGACAGCGGGCTGGCCGGACACCGGATCCGTCCAGTTGCCGCTCACCACATCGTCGATCAGATCATTCCAGCCGGTCATTTGCCAGCGCTTGCCGAAAACGCCACGAGCTTCCTGTTCCAGGACGACAGCCTGGGCCACAGTTCCTCGTAGATTGCCAGCAACTCCCTGTAGCGGCCTGAGTCTTTGCTCCGTGGACGGAAGGTCTTCGAGGACTTGCCGGACATCGCCCGCGAGGCGTCGGCGACGCTTCCATACCAACCCGCCCCCCTGGCGGCGGCCATCGCGGCGCCCAGCGCCGAGGCCTCGGCGGTCTCGAGGCGCTTCACGTCGCGGCCTGCGGCGTCCGCGAGGATCTGGCACCACAGGTCGGAGCGCGAACCGCCGCCCACCGCGGCGAAATGCGTGACAGGCGAGGTTGCGGCGGCCACCTGGTTGGTGGTCATCGCCAGTTCGAGCGCCACGCCTTCGAGCAGCGCACGGTAGACATCGCCGCGGCTGTGATTGCCGGACAATCCCGCGATGACGCCGCGCGCCGCCGAGTCCCAGTAAGGGGTCATCGAGCCGGACCAGTAGGGAATGAGCACCAGGCCATGCGCGCCGATCGGCGAAGCCGCGGCCTCGGCCTCCAGCGCCTTGAAGATCGCGGGGTTCTTCGCGGGGTTCACGTTGAAGAGACGCTCCACCATCCAGTTGACGAGGAAGGTGCCGGTGCGGATCGCGGTTTCGAAGGAGAAGCCGTCTTCGGCAACCGCCACCAGGGTGCGGAACGAGCGGTCGATGGCGAAATTCCGCCCGTAGCTGCCCGACACGGCGGCGGTGCCGAGGTTCACATAGGCGCGGCCTTCCAGGAAATTGTTGGCGCCGGCGCCGGCGCATTGGCCATCGCCGCCACCGGCGATGACGGCGGTGCCGGGCTTGAGGCCGGTCAGGCGCGCGGCCCCGGCCGTGACCTCGCCCATGACGTCGCCGGGCCGGAAAAGTTCCGGCAATTGCTGCCGCGTGAGCCGCGCGGCCTTCAGCAGAGAGTCAGACCAGTCCATGGCGGCGACATCGATGAGGCCCATGGGATCGGCCGAGGCTGTCGAAGTGGCCCAGCGGCCGGTCAGGTAGTGCGTGAGCACGCCATGCACTTCGGCGGTCTTGGCGGTGTTGCGCCACAGCTTCGGCATGTGGGTGGAAAGCCAGCGGCAGCGGTAGAGGCAGGGTGTCACATCGGGCGGCTTGCCTGAGATCTGATGCACGCTGTCGCCCAGTTCGGACACGATGTCCGTCACCTCGGTCTGGGCGCGCTCGTCGAGCCACAGCGTGCCGGGCCGGAGCGGACGGTCATTGCTGTCGAACTGCGCGAAGCTTTCACGCTGGTTGGAAATCGCCAGCCCCGCGATACGGCCGGCATCGACCTTGCGGGAGCGCTGGCGCAGCGCCCTGGCGGCAGCTCCGGTCCAGTCGGAAACCTCCTGCTCGAACCAGCCCGGCCTGGGAGTGGACAGCGGAATCGGCGCGCGCCCCTCGGCCACAACCCTGCCGCGCCGGTCGAAGGCGATGGCCTTGGTTGCCGTCGTCGAGGAATCGAGCCCGATCACCAGATCGCCCCGCATGAGTAACGCCCCCGGAAATGAGAAAAGCAAAAATGGAGGCGGCCGTCAGGCCGCCTCCGGGACTTGAGATGCTTAGAGACCGGCCTCGGCGACCGCGGCGTCGATCGACGCGGCAATCGCGTCCATGCAGGCCTTCGGATCGCCGTAGAAGTCCTGGCCGCTGAGCAGCTTGCCGAGGTTGACGGGGATCTCGTTGTTCGAGAACCCGG
>DAISVW010000393.1:0-2694 GCA_036826695.1 Aestuariivirga sp. | reverse complement strand
CCCGGGCTTGGCGCCCGCGGGGGCGGGCCTGGCGCGGCGCCCCCTGGGGGTGCCCCTCGCCATGCCGGCCGTGGGCGCGCGCCTCGACCTCGATGGCCCAATGCTCCGCGTCGATGATGGCGGGGTTGTCCGCACTGTCCGCCTTGGCCAGCTGCCGCGCGGCGCGCACGGATATGTTCTGTGTGCGGAGGAAACCTTCGATCCGCCCACCGCGCCGCTCGACAAGGATGGCCAGGGCGTTCCCTACGCGGTCTATGGCTATGGCGCGCATCTGGCGCAGGTCGAGGTCGATACACGCCTCGGCCTCGTCAAGGTTCTGAGCATCGTCGCGGCGCATGATGTGGGCCGCGCCATCAACCCGGTGCTCGTCGAGGGCCAGATCGCGGGCGGCGTCGCGCAGGGACTCGGCATGGCGCTGATGGAGGAGTTCACGCCGGGCCGCGGCGAGAACCTGCATGACTACCTGATCCCGACGATCGGCGATGTGCCGCCGGTCCAGTCGATCCTGGTGGAACGCGCGTCCTCGGTGGGGCCGTTCGGCGCGAAAGGCATCGGCGAGCAGGCGCTGATCCCCACCGCGCCCGCCATCCTGAACGCCATCCACCACGCCACCGGCGCAAGGCTGACCCGCACGCCGGCCACGCCCGAGCGCGTGCTGGCCGCCATCCGGGCCGTGCAACGCGCATGAGCCGCGCGCAGGCTGCCCTGCTTGCCGATGGGCGCAGGCTGCACCTTCATGATGGCCCGATTGATCTCATCATCAGCGCCGATGGCGAAGCGGATGACATGGCGCGCGCTTACCGCGCGGCGGAGCGGCGTTTCGCCGGCGTGCTCGATGAGTTGTGCGCCGAGCTGCCGCTGTTGCGGCGGGAGACGGAGGCTGAGCCAAAAGGCGCGGTGGCGCGGCGGATGTGGGCCGCGACACGGCCCTTCGCGGCGGAAGGCTTCATCACCCCCATGGCGGCGGTGGCGGGCGCCGTGGCGGAGGAGGTTCTGGCGGCCATGTGCCACGCCGCACCGCTCAACCGCGCCTTCGTCAACAATGGCGGCGACATCGCCATGCATCTGGCGCCCGGCAATTGCTATGACATCGGGCTGGTCAGCCGTCCGGATCAGCCGGCCCTGTTCGCCACGGCGCAACTGCGCGCCGGGGACCCGGTGCGCGGCATCGCCACCAGCGGCTGGCGCGGGCGGTCATTCTCGCTGGGCATTGCCGATGCCGTCACCGTGCTGGCGGCGCGGGCAAGCACGGCGGATGCGGCGGCGACGCTGATCGCCAATGCGGTGGACCTGCCGGGCCATCCGGCGGTCACCCGGGTTCCGGCGCGCGATGTTCAGCCGGACAATGATCTGGGCGCAAGGCTGGTCACCCGGAGCGTGGGGCCCTTGCGGCCGAATGAAATTGCCGCCGCCCTGGCCGCTGGTGTAGCCTTCGCGGAGAGGCTGGCGGCCGCGGGCCACATCGTCGCCGCGGCGCTGCACCTGGCCGGTGACACGCGCATGGTGGGCCAGGCAGTGGGGAGGATAGATGCCGGACGTCAAGGTGAGGAAGTTTCTCGTCTCGGTGGAGGAAATCCATCATGAGGGCGGGCCTGCCGCGGAGGTTACGCAGCGGAGCGGCGCGGTGCTGGCGGTGATCGAGAATCCATATGCCGGGGCCTATCATGCCGATATCCAGCCATTCATGGGCGATCTGAAGCCGCTGGGCCTGCTCATGGCGCAAAAGCTGCTGGCGGCGCTGGGAGGCGACCCCAAATCGATCGAAGGCTATGGCAAGGGGGCGATCGTTGGCGAGGCGGGCGAGCTTGAGCATGCCGCACTCTGGCATGCGCCCGGCGGCTATGCGATGCGCGACGTGCTGGGCGGCGCCAAGGCCATCGTGCCGTCAACCAAGAAGGTGGGCGGACCCGGCACCCGGCTCGACATTCCGGTGACCCATGTCAATGCGTCCTATGTGCGGAGCCATTTCGACGCCCTTGAAGTGGGCATCCCGGATGCGCCGAATGCCAATGAGATGGTGGTGGCGCGGGTGTTGACCACGGGCCCCCGCGTTCACGCCCGCGCCGGCGGGCTCGCCGCCAGTGACATCAAGGGAGAGGACGGGCTGAGATGAAAGCGAAAATCCGCAAGCTGATGACGGTGGTCGATGAAACGCTGAGCGAGCAGGGCAGGGAGGTGGCGCTGCCCATTCGCCGCGCGGCGGCGATTGCCGTCATCGCCAATCCCTTTGCCGGAGCCTATCAGGAGGATCTTGCCGAGCTGATCGAGATTGGCGAAGAGCTTGGCGGCCTGCTGGCCGAGCGGGCCGTCGCCGCGCTGGGCATCGCGGGCGACAAGGTCGAGAGCTACGGCAAGGCCGCCGCGGTGGGCGAGAACGGCGAACTCGAACATGCCGCCGCCATTCTGCACCCGAAGCTGGGGGCGCCGTTCCGCAAGGTGCTGGGCAAGGGCGCGGCGCTGATTCCGTCCTCCAAGAAGCGCGGCGGCATGGGCGTGGTTCTCGATATTCCGCTGGGCCACAAGGACGCGGCCTTCGTGCGGAGTCACTTTGACGGCATGGAAGTGCGCGTCACCGACGCCCCGCGCGCCAATGAAATCATGGTGGCCGTCGCGGTGACCACCGGCGGACGGCCCCTGCCGCGCGTCGGCGGCCTCAAGGTCTCGGAAATCAAGGGCGAGGACGGGCTGCGGTAA
>DAISVW010000392.1:0-2710 GCA_036826695.1 Aestuariivirga sp. | reverse complement strand
AGGTCCACACATGCCAGCCGGCGGCACGCAGGAATTTCTGCACAATGGCGCTGCCGTAGCTGTGTTGTTCTCCCGGGGCGGTGGCGAGCAGCACCCTGCGCTTCGCGTCATAGGCCTCGATGGACCCCAGCCCTTCAAAAACATGCACGATCCTCTGCAGCCGTGAAACGCCGAGCGTCACATCGACAAAGTCGATCTTGTCGTCGTTCCACAGATCGCCAAGGTGGCGGGCGGTGGGCTCCAGAAGATCGGTATAGAGGCTGTCGAGCGAGACGCCCTCGTTCTTGAGGCGGAGAAGGAAGTCCGCCGCGTCATCGCTGCGCGGACCAAGCACCAAGCCGGCCAGTTCGGCGATTTCAGATGCACCGGGCAGTCCGGATGGAGTTCCGGTTCCGGTCTGGGTCCGCGTCTTGTCATGCAGCGCCAGGAGCTGCGGCACGACGATTTCCGCAACGATGCGGCTCAACTTGGTATAGCGGATCTCAGGCGCATCAACGGCAACAGGCAGTGGTGGCAGAAAGCCCACCTCCGGTCCTGCGTTTCCGAACCGGCCTGTGCCCAGCGCCTCATGGCCGGAGCTGCCGGACTCGTCCTGCTCTTGCGTCATCCCCCATGTCCTTGCCGTGGTCACCGTTGCTGTCCCGGAGCCACCTTTTGAGACAATGATATGTTGACACGGCCGAAGCTGCAATCGGTCATTTCGCTGCTGCGGAAAACCGCCCTTTCCTCCTTCCAGCCGTGTGATGTCCTCTGGCCCAGGTCTCTTTCTGCTGGTAGTCATTAGCCAAGCATAGCCATATCCGCCTCATGCGGGATGTCATCAGGGAGAGAACGACATGCATCTTTGCCGTAAGACGCTTTCCTCGATCGTCGCAGCGTCCGCCATGGCCATCGGGCTCCCTGCGGGCGCCCACGCCGGTTGCATGCCGTGTCCGGGCAGCGATGGAAACAACACCTGCATCGGCACCGGCGCGCTTGCCGCGGCGACCTCTGGTTATGCCAACACCGCCGTGGGCACCAAGACCCTCACCGTCAACACGACCGGCAGCGAAAACACCGGCATCGGCTTTCAGGCGCTGCTCGGCAACACCAGCGGAAATGGCAACACGGCCACCGGCGTCTACGCGCTTCAGGGCAATACCACCGGCGAGGCGAACACGGCGGCGGGACTCTCGGCACTCTATTCGAATGTTTCCGGGGCCAGGAACACCGCAACCGGGGGCAGGGCGATGTTCGCAAGTGTCTCGGGCAGCAACAACGTGGCGCTGGGCTACGAAGCCGGCATGAACTGGATAACCGGCAGCGACAACATCGCGATTGGCGCGGCAGGTGCCGATACTGATTCCGCGACCATCCGGATCGGCGCTCAAGGCGTCCAGAAGCGGGCCTTCATCGCCGGCATTCGCGGCACAGGCCTTTCCCGCGGCCTCACCGTCAGGGTCAATGCGCAGGGCCAGCTCGGCATCGTGCGGAGCGCGCGGCGCTACAAGGAAGACATCCAGCCGATGGGAGATGCCAGTGATTCGCTGATGAAGCTGCGTCCCGTCACCTTCCGCTATAAGGAGGCGGAAGCTGATGGCAGCAAGCCGGTCCAATACGGCCTGATCGCCGAGGAGGTCGAACAGGCGCTTCCGGACCTCGTGGTCTACAACCCTGACGGCACGCCCGAGTCGGTGGCCTATGACATGCTGCCCAGCCTGCTGCTCAATGAATATCAGAAGCAGAACGGGAAGCTCGCCGCCACGGAAGCAAAGCTGGTTGCGGCGGAGACGAGGCTCGCGGCGGTCGAGGCGGAACTCGCGGCGATGCGTCAGACCATTTCCCGGCTGGCGGCAGTTACTCCGCAGGGCTCTTCGCTGGTTGCGCTCGGTGCCAAAGAGACGCTGAAGTAACCGGGCGCGTCCTTCGTTTTGTCGCGGCTGTTCCTTCGTGCTAGCTCGTTCGTCAGCAGAAGGACACGCACGGCATGACCACCCATCCACTCGATCCCCTGACCCGGGACGAGATCGCCCGCGCCCGAGACATCGTGAGGCGTGACGGCGGGCTCAGCGCCGCCGCCTGGTTCGAGACGATTGCGCTTCACGAGCCTGACCGGCAGGCGCTGGCCGCTGGCAGTGCTGGCCGCGAGGCCTTCATCTGCTGCTATGATCCGGCCTCCGGCGCCACCTGGGATGGCGTGGCCGATCTTGACGCCGGCAGGCTTCTCCGCTGGGCCGAGGTTCAGGGCATGCATGCGCGGATCGTCGCGGATGAATTCGCGGCCGGCGGCGAGGCTGCGAAGAAGGATCCGCGCTTCATTGAAGCCTGCGCCAGGCGCGGCATCACCGACATGGAGAGCGTTCTGGTGGAGGCCTGGGCGGCCGGCTATTTCGGCATTCCGGAGGAGGAAGGCCAGCGCATCGCCTATGGCCATTGCTGGGTGCGCAACGCGTCGGGCGACAATCCTTACGCGCGGCCCATCGCCAATCTCCATCCGGTCATCGATCTGCGCCGCATGGAGGTGATCCGCGTCGATGATTTCGGGGTGGTGCCGGTGCCGCCGGACAGCAGCGATATCATCCAGGCGGCGACCCGCCATGATTTGAAGCCACTCGAAATCACCCAGCCCGAAGGCCCCAGCTTCACGGGCGACGGCCACGAAGTGCGCTGGCAGAACTGGCGCGGCCGCATCGGCTTTCATGTGCGCGACGGCTGATCCTGCATGACATCG
>DAISVW010000391.1:0-2711 GCA_036826695.1 Aestuariivirga sp. | reverse complement strand
CATTTTCGCCGAGCGCTTCCTGATCAAGCGGGCGCTGCTGCAGGCCCTTGAGGCGCCCAAAGGCCAGGCGCCAGTGCTGCTGATCGACGAGCTGGACCGTACCGATGAAGCTTTCGAAGCCTTCCTGCTGGAAGTGCTGTCGGATTTCCAGGTCACCATTCCGGAACTCGGCACCATCATGGCGGAGGAGCCGCCGATCGTCGTCATCACCTCGAACCGCACCCGCGACGTGCACGACGCGCTGAAGCGCCGCTGCCTCTATCACTGGGTTGGCTACCCCGATGCGCGGCGCGAACTCGACATCGTCAAGGCGCGGCGGCCCGGCGCATCCGATGCGCTGGCGAGGGAAGTGGGCATGTTCGTGCAGTCGCTGCGCGGCGTCTATCTGTTCAAGGCGCCGGGGGTTGCCGAAACGCTGGACTGGGTGACGGCCCTGAACGAGCTCGACGCCATGTCGCTCGACCCGCAGACGGTGAATGACACGCTGGGCGTGCTGCTCAAGTATCAGGATGACATCAGCCGCATGCAGGGCACCGAAGCCAAGCGCATCCTCGACCAGATCAAGGATGAAATCCGGACCACCGCCAGGACCTGATCCGGCATGAACCCGTTCGCCCAGCCCGCCAACCAGAACCAGCGGCCACTGTCCGGCAAGCTCGCCGAGAACATCACGCATTTCGCGCGGGTCCTGCGCGAGGCCGGAATTCCGGTGGGGCCGGGTGCGGTGCTCGACGCGCTCGACGCCGCGATGGTCGGCGCGCTGCGCACCAGGGAGGATTTCTATTGGACGCTGCATGCGGTGTTCGTCAAACGGCGCGACCAGCGCGAATTGTTCGACCAGGCATTCCATGTGTTCTGGAAGAAGCCCAAGATGCTGGAGCAGCTGATGCAGCTGTTTTTCCACCAGGTGTCGCGCGATGCCGGCGAGAAGGCGCGGAAGGCCGGGTTCCGCAGGCTCGCCGAAGCCATGTTCGATGCCCGTGAGAACCACAGCGCCCAGCGCGAACAGAAGGATGACATCGAAGTCGACGCCAGTTTCACCGCCTCCGCCGAGGAGGTGCTGCGCGCCAAGGACTTCGAACAGATGACGGTGGCCGAACAGGCGGAGGCGCGGGCCGCCATCGCCCGGCTGCGCCTCTACCGCAGCGAGGAGATGACGCGGCGCTGGCAGCGCGCCATCACGGGGCCGGCCATCGACATGCGCCGCACCCTCAAAGGTTCGCTCCGGGCCGGCGGGCATTTCATCGATCTCAAGCGGCGCGAGAAGAAATGGCATGAGCCGCCGCTCGTCGTGCTGTGCGACATTTCCGGCTCATGCTCCAGCTATTCGCGCATGTTCCTGCATTTCCTGCATGCCATCACCAATGACCGTGACCGCGTGCATGTCTTCCTGTTCGGCACCAGGCTCACCAATGTGACGCGCGAATTGAAGCGCCGCGACATTGACGAGGCCATGGCGAAAGTCTCCGGCGCGGTGAAGGACTGGTCGGGCGGCACCCGCATCGGCACCTCGCTGCGCGAGTTCAACTACAAATGGGCGAGGCGCGCGCTGCCCCAGGGCGCCCAGCTGCTGATCATGACCGACGGGCTTGACCGCGAGGATACCGCCACGCTGGAGCATGAAATGCAACGGCTGCGCCGCCAGTCGAAGCGCATCGTCTGGCTCAATCCGCTCCTGCGCTATGACGGTTTCGAGGCGGTGGCGGGCGGCATCCGGGTGATGATGCCCTATGTCGATGAATTCCGCCCGGTGCATTCGCTGGACAGCCTGCGCGATCTCGACGCCGCGCTTGCCGGGCACGCGGCGCCGGCGCATGATCCGAAGCTGTAGCTGCGGAAGACACTGAACTAGGAGGGCACGTCATGGCCGCATCCGATCACACCATTCTCGAACAGGCCGATCAGTGGCTGCGGCAGGGCCGGCGGCTGGCCATTGCCACCGTGGTTGAAACCTGGGGCTCAGCCCCCCAGCCCATCGGCAGCCAGCTGGTGATCGACCAGGATGGCAATTTCATGGGCTCGGTGTCCGGGGGCTGCGGCGAAGGCGCGGTGGTGACCGAAGCCATCGACATCATCGCTTCCGGCAAGCCCAGGCTGCTGCAGTTCGGCGTCGCTGATGAAACAGCCTGGAAAGTGGGCCTCGCCTGTGGCGGCAGGATCGGCGTCTATGTGGAGCCGGTGACGTGAAACGTGAGACGCTGGGGGCGCTGCTGGCGGCGCGAGGCAGCCGGCGGGCGGTGGCGCTGATCACCGATCTTGAAAGCGGGGCGCAGCGTCTGGTCGGGCGCGCCGCGGCGGCCCGGGATCCGCTGGCGGAGCAACTCGCCGCGGCCTTCCGCTTTGATCAATCGGGCAGCCATGACGGCCAGTTCATCAATGTGTTCAACCCCGCCCTGCGGCTGGTGATCATCGGCGCCGTTCACATCGCGCAGAGCGTGATCCCCATCGCCCAGGCGCTGGGATATGACGTGACGGTGATCGACCCGCGCGGGGCCTTTGCCACCGGCGCGCGTTTTCCGGGTATCGCGCTCCATGCCGAATGGCCGGACGAGGTGATCCCGGCCATTGGGCTTGACGCCCGTACCGCCGTGATCGCGCTCACCCATGACCCCAAGATCGACGATCCGGCACTGGTCGCGGCGCTGCGGTCGGAGGCTTTCTATGTAGGCGCGCTTGGTTCTCGCAAGACCCAGGCGTCACGGGTCATGCGG
>DAISVW010000390.1:0-2723 GCA_036826695.1 Aestuariivirga sp. | reverse complement strand
CACGCAGCCGGCGGCGGCTGCGCCGTGGACATCACCCCCCTCGCGGCAACCGCCGACCGGAGCACCGTTTCCGGCCCCGCGGTTCTGGACGGCACGGTTGCCGTCAGCATGCTGGACTTGCCGGTTTCGACATCGCAGCAGTTCACCATACTCTCCGCGGCGGGCGGGACGACCGATAACGGCCTGGTGGCCACGGAGGTCAACCCCTCCCTGGCGATCTCGCTGTCGCTGCTTTACCCGAACGACAATGACGTGGTGCTGGACATGACGGTGGACTTCGCCGTCGATGGGCTTAACGACAACCAGACGCGGCTCGTCGAGAACCTCAACATCCTGCTGGACGCCGGGAGCGGGGCGGCGGCGGTCCGCAATGCACTGCTCGGGATCAACGATCTCGGCGAATACAAGCGCGCGTTGAACCAGTTGTCGCCGGAGGCCTATCTGCAGGCGGCGATGGCGGGCGTGTTCAGCGCCCAGGCTTTCGCCGACACGCTGCTGAGCTGCCGCGAGCGGGAGGGAAGCTACGCCTATATCGCGCAGGGCCAGTGCCTGTGGATCGATGCCGGCGGCGGCAACCTGTCGCTCGATGAGACGAACGACCAGCTGGGTTCCGATCAGACCTCCTGGTGGATTGGCGGCGGCGGCCAGTTCGCGGTGTCTGACACGGTCCATGCGGGCGTGGGTATTCGCTACGAGCATGTGAACCAGGATGTGGGTGATGACGCCAACAATGATGGCTCCTGGGGCCACATCGGCGCCTCGCTCAAATACACGCCTGGTCCGTGGCTGCTGGGCGCCGCGCTGTCGGGCGGCAAGGGCTGGATCGACACCGAGCGGGATTTCGGTTTCGAGGGCTTTTCCGGTTCCGCCAAGGGCGAGCAGGATCTGAGCTATGTGCATGGCAAGCTGCGCGCCGCCTATCTCTTCGACATGGGCAAATGGTACGCGAAACCGATCATCGATCTCGACGCCACCTGGCTTTCCTACGGTGACGCCAGCGAGGACAGTGGCGGCGGCGCCGGGCTCGACGTTTCCTCCGAAACCGACAGCGTGCTCTCGGCCACCCCCCGCCTCGAAATCGGCGGCCAGATGGAGATGGCCAACGGCACGCTGGTCCGGCCCTATGCGCAGGCGGGTGTGGCCTTCTACGGCGACACCACCCTCAACATCGACTCGCGGTTCCTCGACGCGCCGGGCGGCACGCCGAGCTTCATGACCGAGACCGAAATGGACAATGTGCTGGCCGACATCTCGGTGGGCCTCGACGTGCTGGCGGTGGAGAACCTGAACGTGCGGCTCTCCTATGACGGCATCTTCGGCGAGAACACCCAGAGCAACGCCGGCACGCTGCGGCTGGAGTGGCGGCTGTAGGGCCGGCTTCATCACCCCCGGACTTGATCCGGGGGTCTTCTTTGGCGGTCACAAGAGAGGATGCCATGGTCAAGCCGTGGTGCGGGCCGCAATGCCGCGCGATGGCGTCGCGCGGTGCGATGTAGTAGCCTTGGCCGATGGAGTTCAATGAGCTTGCCACCCGCCTGAGCCTTGCCCTGGCGCTCGGTTTCGTGATCGGGCTGGAACGCGGCTGGAAGGAGCGCGACGAGCCGGAAGGCCAGCGCGCCGCGGGCTTGCGCACCTTCTCGCTGATCGGCCTGATGGGCGGCGTGTTCGGCGTTCTGTCGCTGGGTGGCGACCGGCTGCTGATTTCGGCGGGTTTCGTGACCACCGGCGCGGTGCTGGCGCTGTTCATCTGGCGCGAGACGGCGCGCGAGGGCGAATACAGCGCCACGACGCTGATCGCCGCGCTGCTCACCTTCGCGCTGGGCGCGCTCGCCGTGCTGGGCGACATGAAGCTCGCGGCGGGCGCCGGCGTTGCCACGGTGGCGCTGCTCGCCCACAAGGCGGCGCTGCACGGCTTCCTTGCCCGCCTCACCTGGCAGGAGCTGCGCTCCGGCCTGCTGCTGGCCGCCATGACCTTCATCGCGCTGCCGCTGCTTCCCGACCGGGCCATCGACCCGTGGGGGGCCATCAATCCGCACCAGCTGTGGCTGATGACCATTCTCATCGCCGCGGTATCCTTCGCGGGCTATGTGGCGGTGAAGCTGGTGGGCCCGTCGCGGGGGCTGGTGATGGCGGCGGCGCTCGGCGGTCTCGTGTCCTCCACCGTCGTGACGCTGACACTCGCGGGCCTTGCCCGAAGCAATGCCGCGCGCACCGGCCTGCTGGCCGGCGGCATTCTCGCCTCCTGCGCCGTGATGATGGGCCGGGTTCTGGTGCTGGCGGGGGTGGTCAACATGCCGCTCGCCAGGGCACTGGCCGTGCCGCTGATCGCCGCGGCGCTGTTCCAGGCGGTGTCGGCCATGCTGCTGATCGGGCGCGATCATCGTTTGGGCGGGCACGGCCCCGATACGCTGATCCACCGGAACCCCTTTCTGCTCTCCGAGGTGCTGAAGTTCGGCGCCATGCTGGCGGCGGTGATGCTGGCGGCCGGCGTCGCGCAAAGCATCTGGGGCGGCAGCGGGCTTCTGGCCGTGGCGGCGATTTCGGGCCTCGCCGATGTCGATGCGCTCACCCTCTCGGTTGCCAACATGGGCCCTGCCACGGCGACCGGGGTGATTGCCGTGCTGACGGCGATCGGCGGCAACAGCGTTGCCAAGTCGATCTATGCCTGGGCCGCCGGCGGCGCGGCCATCGGCCGCATCCTGCTCGGTATCAACCTGGCGGCG
>DAISVW010000389.1:0-2727 GCA_036826695.1 Aestuariivirga sp. | reverse complement strand
TCATCGTTCCGCAGCCAGTCCGACGCGCAGCGTGAATACGCGCGGCTCAAGGGCGATTTCCCGAATACGGTCGGCGGATTGCCGCAGCAGATCCGCCAGACGACGGTGGCCGGCAGCACCCGCTTTCAGCTTGCGCTCGGGCCGGTGGGCTCTCGCAGCGCAGCGACCAAGGTGTGCCGCGAGCTGATCGCAGCCGGCGAAGCCGACTGCATCGTCAGAGGCCCCTGAGTTTGGCCATCTCGATTTGCCCATGACGGCGATCGGCGCTTTCATTTCCGGCTGCGCGGGGCATGCGCTGAGCGCCGGAGAGCAGCGGTTCTTCGCGCGCAGCAATCCGTTTGGCCTGATCCTGTTCCGGCGCAACTGCGACTCGCCTGAACAGTTGCAGGCCTTGTGCGAGTCGTTCCGCCTTGCCGTAGGCCGCAGAAACGCGCCGGTGTTCGTCGACCAGGAGGGCGGACGCGTGCAGCGTCTCGGTCCCCCCAGCAATCGCTGGCGGCAGTATCCGCCGGCCCGCGCCTATGGCGCGGCCTACCGCCGTGACCGCGTCGAGGGGCTCAGGGCGGCACGAAACGCGGGGCGGCTGATGGCGGAAGACCTGATCGCGGCAGGCATCACCGCCAATTGCGCGCCGGTTCTCGACGTTCCGCAGCCGGGCGCGCACGAAGTCATCGGCAGCCGGGCCTATTCGACCGAAATCGAGCCGATCATGGCGCTGGCCCGGGCGCATGCCGCGGGCCTCGCCGCCGGAGGAGTATTGCCGGTCATCAAGCATGTGCCGGGGCATGGCCGCGCCAGAGCCGACAGCCATCTGGAACTGCCGGTGGTCGAGGCGGCGCTTGCCGAACTCCAGGCGGTCGATTTTCCGCCCTTCGCGGCGATGGCGGACGCACCGATGGCGATGACCGCGCATGTCGTCTACACGGCGATCGACCCGCTGGCCCCGGCGACCCTGTCGAGGCCGGTGATCCAGTCGGTCATTCGCGGACAGATCGGGTTCGATGGTCTGCTGATGACCGACGACCTCAGCATGAAGGCGCTGTCGGGCAGCTTCACTGAGAAGACCGCGCGGGCGCTCGCCGCGGGCTGTGACCTCGTGCTGCATTGCAACGGTGACATGGCGGAGATGCAGGAGGTCGCCGCGGCGGCCGGCGTTCTCAAGGGCAGGGCACTGAGCCGGGCTCGGGCCGCACTGCGCGCCCGCCAGAGGCCGCAACCCTTTGATCGCCAACAGGCCCTTCACGATCTGGACACTCTTCTGGCGGCCTGAAACTGGGGATAAGTTGACGCTCGGCCGCGAATCACCCGCGCCGGATTGATATCAACGTGATGTCGCGGACAGGAAAAGAAAATCGCGTGATGAGCGAGACCGAAACAACGCCGGCCGGTAACGGCACCACGGAAGCGTCATGGCCGGATGGCGATGCGCCCCTGCGGGCGCCGCAAGCCACCGTCGAGGCAGATGACGGCACGCTGATCGTCGAAGTGGGCGGTTTCGAGGGCCCGCTCGACCTGCTGCTTGAACTGGCCCGCCACCACAAGATCGACCTCAAGCAGATTTCGATCTCGCAGCTCGCCGAACAGTATCTCGCGTTCATCGACCGGGCGCGGCGTTTGCAGCTGGAGATCGCCGCCGATTATCTGGTGATGGCCGCATGGCTGGCTTATCTCAAGTCGCGGCTGCTCATTCCAGTACCGCCCGGCGAGGAGGAGCAGGAGCCCGCCGATCTCGCCGCGCGGCTGGCATTCCGGCTGCAGCGTCTGCAGGCGATGCGGACGGCTTCCGAGGCCTTGATGAAACGCAGTGTGCTTGGCCGTGACGTGTTCGCGCGCGGCGCGCCCGAGGCGCTGGTGGTCGATACCCGCCGCGCCTATGCCGACAACCTGATCGACCTGCTCAAGGCCTATGCCGACCGGCGCAAGAAGAAGCTCGTGCACCAGACCTATGTGCCGAAACGCCATGCGACATGGCCGGTGAAGGAAGCAAGGACGGCGCTGGAGCGGCTGGTTGGCGCCATGGACAACTGGGGCACCTTCGATCTCTGGCTGGCGCAATATCTGGCCGAGCCCGGCATGCGCCGCTCGGTGACCGCCTCGGCCTTCACCGCGAGCCTGGAACTGGCCCGCGAGGGCGTTCTGGAGCTTCGGCAGGAAGCGCCATTCAGCCCGATCTATCTGCGGCGGCGGACTGTCCATGCCGCCTAGCCCCCGTGCGTACAAAGAGGTGAGACGATGAGCAAGCAGACCCAGACCGCGGCCGCTGTCGAGGCTGAAGAGATGGTGGAGGTTGCGGTGGAGGACGAGGCTGGTCCGGAAGCGGCCGTGGCCTCGGTCACCCGCCATCCACGCGCTGATCGCAACCAGCATCTGCGCATTCTCGAGGCCATTCTGTTTGCCACCGCGCAACCGGTGGACACCGGCTATCTGGCCGGGTTCCTTCCGGAAGGAAGCGATGTTGTGGCGCTGCTGGCCGACCTTCAGGCGAATTATGCCAACCGGGGCGTGAACCTCGTCGAGGTGGCCGGGAAATGGCTGTTCCGCACCTCCGATGATCTCGGCTACCTGCTGCGCCGTGAGAAACTCGAGGAACGGAAGCTCTCCAAGGCAGCCCTCGAGACGCTGGCGATCATCGCCTACCTTCAGCCGGGCACCCGCGCCGAGATCGAGGATATCCGCGGCGTCGCCATCTCCTAGGGCACGCGCGACATGCTGCTCGAGATCGGCTGG
>DAISVW010000388.1:0-2728 GCA_036826695.1 Aestuariivirga sp. | reverse complement strand
GGCATGGCGCGCGGGCAGACCGTCCGGAAGGCCAAGACCGCGAAGGACGCGGGCTGGAAGGACGAGCTCCTCAAGTATTACCGGGAGATGCTGCTCATCCGCCGCTCCGGCGGATCGTCCAAGGGCAAGGGCGGCTCGATGCACATGTTCTCGACCGAGGCGGCCTTCTACGGCGGCCACGGCATCGTCGGCGCCCAGGTGGCGCTCGGCACCGGGCTGGCGCTGGCCAACAGCTATCGCAGTGACGGCAAGGTGAGCTTCGCCTTCTTCGGCGACGGCGCCTCGAACCAGTGCCAGGGCTACGAGAGCTTCAACATGGCGGCGGTCTGGAAGCTGCCGGTGGTCTATGTGATCGAGAACAACCAATACGCCATGGGCACGTCCATCGACCTGTCGACCTCGTTGGTCGAGCTCTACAAGCGCGGCATCTCCTTCAACATCCCTGGCGAGCCGGTGGACGGGATGGACGTCCTGGCCGTCAAGGCGGCGGCGGAGCGCGCCTGCGAACACTGCCGGGCCGGCAAAGGCCCCTACATCCTCGAGATGAAGACCTATCGCTATCGCGGCCACTCGATGAGCGACCCGGCCAAGTACCGCACCCGCGAGGAGGTCGACGAGGTCCGCAAGACCCGCGATCCCATCGAGCATGTCGAGGAACTGCTGCAGGCCAACGGCTGGGCCGACGAAGCGGCGATGAAGGCCATCGACGCCGACGTGAAGCGCATCGTCGCCGACGCCGCCGAGTTCGCGCGGACTTCGCCGGAGCCGGATCCGAGCGAACTCTACACCGACGTCTACACGGAGGTGGCGCAATGACCGACATCCTGATGCCGGCGCTGTCTCCGACGATGGAGGAAGGCACGCTCGCCAAGTGGTTCGTGAAGGCGGGTGACGCGGTGAAGTCCGGCGACGTGATCGCCGAGATCGAGACCGACAAGGCGACCATGGAGGTGGAAGCGGTGGACGAGGGCCCGCTCTCCGCCATCCTGATCCCGGCGGGCACCGAACATGTGAAGGTGACCCCGCCGATCGCCGTGATCGGCACGGCCGATGCGGCGCCCAAAGCGGCTGAACCACCCAAGCCGCAGGCAGCGCCCGCCGCACCGGCGCCTGCGGTCCATACCGAGCCCGCGAAGGAGAACGCTCCCGAGGTTCCCGCCGGCACCGAAATGGTGACCATGACCGTGCGCGAGGCGCTCCGCGCGGCGATGTCGGAAGAAATGCGCCGCGATCCGGACGTGTTCCTGATGGGCGAAGAGGTTGGCCAGTACCAGGGCGCCTACAAGATTTCCCAGGGCATGCTGGACGAGTTCGGCCCGGCCCGCGTGATCGATACGCCGATCACCGAGCATGGTTTCACCGGCCTTGCGGTCGGGGCTGGCTTTGCGGGGCTCAAACCCATCGTCGAATTCATGACCTTCAATTTCGCCATGCAGGCGATTGACCAGATCGTCAATTCCGCCGCCAAGACGCTCTACATGTCGGGTGGCCAGATGGGCTGTCAGATCGTCTTCCGCGGGCCCAATGGCGCCGCCGCCCGGGTGGCCGCCCAGCACAGCCAGGACTATGCCGCCTGGTATGGCCATATTCCCGGCCTCAAGGTGGTGGTGCCCTATACCGCCGCCGACGCCAAGGGGCTGCTGAAGGCGGCGATCCGCGATCCCAATCCGGTGGTGTTCCTCGAAAACGAGATTCTGTATGGCAAGAGCTTCGAAGTGCCGAAGCTCGATGACTGGGTGGTGCCGATCGGCAAGGCCCGCATCGCCCGCGTGGGCCATCACGTCACGCTCGTCTCCTTCGGCATCGGCATGGTGCATACCATGGCGGCCGCCGAGAAGCTGGCGGCGGAAGGAATCGAGGCGGAAGTCGTCGATCTCCGCACCATCCGGCCGATGGACATCGACACCGTGGTGGCCAGCGTCAAGAAGACCAACCGTTGCGTCTGCGTGGAGGAAGGCTTCCCGCAATTCTCGGTGACGAGCGAACTCGCCGCCCAGATCATGACCCATGCCTTCGACTACCTCGACGCGCCTGTCGCACGCGTCGCCGGCAAGGACGTTCCCATGCCCTATGCGGCCAATCTCGAGAAACTGGCGCTGCCCACTGCCGATGAGGTAGCCGCCGCAGCAAAGGCGGTTCTTTATGTCTGATCACGATCATCACCATCACAACCACCATGGTGAAATGCACCCGCACCAGCTGGAGCCGCCGCATGAGGTGTTCCACGCTCCCAAGGCGGGCGAGGTGGCCCGCGCCTGGATCACCAATGGCGGCTTGAGCCTCTCGCTCCACGCCATGGCTTTCGGCAAGCCCGAAATCTGGGGCCATGTGCTGGCCGGCATGGCGCAACAGGTGGCGGCTGCCTGCGCCGAGATGGGCCATGGCAATGCGTCGGACAACTTCGCGGCGATCCGCAAGGTACTGAACGATGACCTCAACAAGTGGGCGGCGCAGCTCTCGCCGCTGGCCAGCAAGTCCTGAGGCCTGCAAACGGGGAAGTCCGACGATGCCAGTGAATGTGCTCATGCCCGCCCTCTCGCCCACCATGGAGAAGGGCAAGCTTGCCAAGTGGCTCAAGAAGGAGGGCGACAAGGTCAAGTCCGGCGACATACTGGCGGAGATCGAGACCGACAAGGCCCCCATGGAAGTGGAGGCCGTGGACGAGGGCACCATCGGCAAGCAGCTCATCGACGCCGGAACCGATGCCGTCGCAGTGCACACGCCCGTC
>DAISVW010000387.1:0-2743 GCA_036826695.1 Aestuariivirga sp. | reverse complement strand
GGACATCCGCCGCCCCCCGCCCGGACCGTGGGTTCGCGCCCGCATGCCGTGGTGATCGGCAGCGGGCTGGGCGGTCTGGCGGCGGCGATCAGGCTCGGGGCGCGCGGCTACCGGGTGAGCGTTTACGAGAAGCTGGAGCAGCCGGGCGGCCGCGCTTCGGTGTTCCGCCAGGACGGTTTCACCTTCGATGCCGGCCCCACCATCATCACCGCTCCCTTCATATTGGAGGAACTCTGGGCGCTGGCCGGGGCGAAGTTCTCTGATGACGTGACGCTGAAAGCGCGCGACCCCTTCTATGACATCCGCTTCGACGACGGCACGGTGATGACCTGTTCGGGCGACCCCGCCCGCATGCGCGCGGAAGTGGCGCGGATTTCGCCGGGAGATGTCGAGGGCTATGAGCGCTTCATGGCCGAAAGCGAGGCGATCTACCGCATCGGCTTCGAGCAGCTGGGCCATGTGCCCTTCGGCTCGCCGATGAGCATGGTGCGCATCGCGCCTGACCTCGTGCGGCTCGGCGCCTGGCGCACCGTCTACCAGCATGTGTCGGCGCGCGTGAAGGACCCCAAGATCCGCATGGCGCTGAGTTTCCACCCGCTGTTCATCGGCGGCAACCCGTTCAGGGTCACCGCCATCTACAGCATGATCGCCTATCTCGAGCGCCAGTTCGGCGTGCATTGCGCCATCGGCGGCACCGGCGCGCTGGTCGCCGCCATGGCGCGGCTGATCGAACGCCAGGGCGGAACCATTCACCTCAACAGCGAGGTGGCGGAGATCACGCTCGATGGCCGCCGCGCCACCGGCATCCGGCTCGCCGATGGCCGCGCCGTCGCGGCTTCGGTCGTCGTCTCCAATGCCGAGACCGCCCATACCTACATGAAACTGCTGGCCAACGCGCCCCGACGCCGCTGGCCGGATGCGAAGCTCGCGCGCGCCCGCTATTCGATGAGCCTGTTCGTCTGGTATTTCGGCACCCGCCGCCAGTACCCCGATGTACGCCACCACACCATCATGATGGGTCCGCGCTACAGGGGCCTCCTCGATGACATCTTCACGCGAAAGCACCTCGCCGAGGATTTCAGCCTCTATCTCCACCGCCCCACGGCGTCGGACCCGCAACTGGCGCCCGCGGGCTGCGACAGCTTCTATGTGCTCTCCCCGGTGCCGCACCAGGATTCCGGCATCGACTGGAAGGCCCGCGCGCCGTCCTACCGCGCGGCCATCGCCGCACATCTGGAGAAAACCCTGCTCCCCGGCCTCACGCAGAATATCGTCACCGAAAAGATCATCACGCCCATCGATTTCGAAAACCGGCTGGGCTCCTACAAGGGGGCCGCCTTCGGGCTGGAGCCGGTGCTGCTGCAAAGCGCCTGGTTCAGGCCCAACAACAAGGCGGAGGACATCGACAATTTCTTCCTCGTCGGTGCGGGCACCCATCCCGGTGCTGGCCTTCCCGGCGTCATTTCCTCCGCCCGCATTCTCGACTCCGTGGTGCCTGATGCTGCAGCATTCGCCTGACCGTTCGCTCGTGAGCCCCGCCGATCTGGCGGAATGCCGCCAGATGATCCGCGACGGCTCCAAGACCTTCTACACCGCCTCCATCCTGCTGCCGCAGCGGGTGTGCGACGCCTCGCGCTCGCTCTATGCCTTCTGCCGCGTGGCCGACGATCTGGTGGACCGTTCGTCCGACAGCAGCGCCGCCGTCGATGCGCTTCTCGAACGGCTCGACCGCATCTACAGCGGCGCGCCGGGAGACTCGCCCGCCGACCGCGCCTTTGCCGATGTGGCGGCGCGTTTCGCCATCCCGCGCGAAATCCCTGAGGCCCTCATCGAAGGCTTCGCCTGGGACGCCAATGGCCGCCGCTACCCAGATCTCGCCGCGCTGCACGCCTATGCGGTCCGCGTGGCCGGCACGGTGGGGGCGATGATGTCGCTGGTCATGCAGGTGCGCGCCCCCGAAGCGATTGCCCGGGCCTGCGACCTCGGCATCGCCATGCAATTGACCAACATCGCGCGTGACGTGGGCGAGGACGCGCGCAACGGCCGCGTCTACCTGCCGCTCGACTGGCTCGAGGAAGCGGGGATCGACGCTGACCGTTTCATCGCCGCGCCGCGCCATTCGCCTGCTTTGGCAAGTGTCGTGCAACGCCTGCTCGCGGCGGCTGACGTTCTCTATGCGCGGAGCCTGTCCGGCATCGCCATGCTGCCCATGAGCTGCCGCCCATCGATCAACGCGGCGCGGCTGCTTTACGCGGAAATCGGCCGCGAAGTGGAGCGGAACGGTGGCGATAGCGTGGAACGGCGCGCCGTGGTGCCAACAGGCCGGAAGCTTTTCCTGCTGGGTGGCGCCATCGCGGCGTCCGCGTCGCGCGCCACGCCCTGTGAGGCGCCCGCCATTCCGCAGGCGCAATTCCTGGTCGATGCGGTGGCCGGCGCGGGCGAGCCGCAGCGCCCGCCGCGCACGCTCGACGAGCGCGCGCAATGGCTCACCGAGCTGTTCACCAGGCTGGAAAAACAGCGCCCGTGAGCCCGGATACCATCATCTTCCTCGAAATGCTCCTCGTGCTGGGCCTCGTCGTGGGCTTCGGCTTCTGGGAATTGTGGAAACTCCGGCGGGACAAGCGGAAATAACCAACTTCGTCCCTTCTCCCACCGCTGGCGCGGCGGAAGAAGGAAGTTTGCGGGCCTCTTGCCTTCTGCCGTGGGCGGCTCTTGATTTATCGCCATCCATCCCATAATCCTT